>JAPKYY010000894.1 GCA_026394095.1 Acidobacteriota bacterium
TCGAACTGAGAGCCTTCGAGATGCCCCCGCACGCAAGAATGAGCCTCACCCAGCAGCTCCTCCTGCGGGCGCTCACAGCCACCTTCTGGAAGACCCCCTACAACGAAGCCCCCATCCGGTGGGGCACAAGACTACACGACCAGTTCCTCCTCCCGGCCTTCGTAGAAAAAGACTTCGCCAGCGTAATGCAGCACCTCAACCACGCCGGCTACCCCTTTGATTCAGCCTGGTTCGCCCCCCACTTCGAGTTCCGCTTCCCGGTCTACGGCACGGTGAATTACGACGGAGTAGAGATCGAAATCCGCCAGGGCATCGAACCCTGGTACGTCCTCGGAGAAGAACCCGGCGGCGGCGGCACCACCAGATTCGTAGATTCATCAGTAGAGCGTCTCCAGGTCAAAGTCAAAAACCTCACCCCGGAGAAACAAACCATAACCTGCAACGGACGCCGCCTCCCGCTCCGCTCCACCGGAGTCCACGGCGAATACGTCTGCGGAGTGAGATACCGCGCCTGGCAGCCCCCCCGCTGCCTCCACCCCACCATCCCGGTAAACACACCGCTAAAGTTCGACTTACTGGACTTAGCGAGCAAACTCTCCCTCGGAGGCTGCATCTACAACGTAGCCCACCCCGGCGGCAGAAACTACGACACCTTCCCGGTCAACGCCAACGAAGCCCAGGCCCGCCGCGCAGCCCGCTTCTCAGACTACAGCGGCACCACTGGAAAGATGGATATTCCAGCCCCCGAGCCAAACCCCGAATTCCCAACCACCCTAGACATGCGCCGGGGCTACAAAGCAACTTCATAAAGCACTCGAAGCCGCAAGAGTAGCTGGTTACCCTATTCGACTGATTTCTTTGTCCTCCGGTCATCCGCGGACGACATCGCAAAATGGCGAAGCTAAACACGCTTGTACCCGCCGAACAAATATACAATAATGTGATACAGAAATGAGATTCATTTGGGATCCAGCCAAGGCCAGGAAGAATCAAACCATCCATGGAGTCTCATTCACAACCGCATCGGAGATTTTCGATGACCCAAACCACGTAGCTGGCAACAACTACTTCATCGAAGAATCGGGCGAGCAGCGATTCCAAATCATCGGCATGACCCGGAATCTCGTTTTGCTCCTGGTTGTGTTCGTGGAACCCGGCTCTGAAGTGATTCGCATCATTTCTGCAAGAAAGGCAGTCGACTATGAAGAAAGTATCTACAACGACCAGTTCTCTTAAGCAACTGAAGATTAGCCAGGCAACAAAGCAAGCATACCGGAAGCGCGACCGTTCACTCGACAAAGACGCCGAAGCTCCGCAATTGCCCCCAAGCTACTGGGCAGGCGCATCCATTGGAAAGTACTACCGGCCTCTGAAGACACAGATTTCACTTCGAATTGATAACGAAATATAGGATTGGCTAAAGTCAAAAGGCGAAGGACACTTAAGCAGGATTAACGAGATTCTAAGAGAACGAATGGCCAGCGAGCGCTAGCACCTAACCCATCACCTCACGCAGCCAGCCCCGCGCCCGCCGCCTCTCCGGCAAATCCCGCAACACCCACCCGTCGTTATGATTCCGCATCCGGATCGGCTCATAAGTAAACCGCCCCTCCACCTTCTCAGCACCAAGAAACGCCCGCGTGGCCTCCACACTCCCCTCGTGGCAAACAAACACCGGCCGCCCCCGCAACCGCCTCAGCCTCCCCAGCGCCGACTCTCGATCGCTATCGGCATAAGGCCAACTCCGCACGCCATCAAAGTGGCTATAAGCAAAAAACGCCCGCCACTGCCTGGCGGTGACATCATCCCGCAACCCAAGATAAGAACACCCAATAGCCCCGCGAGAAAACCCAGCCAGCAGCACCCGCTTCGCATCCCCACCATACTGGCGACAAACCTGCGCGAGTACGCGACGCCCATACTCATTCGTAGCCTCAGCAC
>JAPKYY010000990.1 GCA_026394095.1 Acidobacteriota bacterium
CGGCCTCAACTTCATCGACACAGCCCTTGCCTACAACGACGGCCACAGTGAAACTCTG
The DNA here is from genome assembly GCA_026394095.1 of Acidobacteriota bacterium. Classification (GTDB taxonomy): domain Bacteria; phylum Acidobacteriota; class Terriglobia; order Bryobacterales; family Bryobacteraceae; genus Bryobacter. Next base: position 59 of record JAPKYY010000990.1, read on the forward strand.
GTCGGTCAAGTCGCCCGCGAAGCCGGGCACAAAGTCTACGTCTCAACCAAGATCCCACCCAAAAACCAAACCTGGCCCGCCGCCCCCGGCATCGGCATCGAAGAAGTCTTCCCTTACGACTACGCGATCGAGTCGACCGAAACCAGCCTCCGCAACCTCGGCGTAGAACAAATCGACCTCCAGCAATTCCACGTCTGGAACCCAATCTGGTTCTTCCAGGACGATTGGCGCCGCGCGATAGAAGACCTCAAGAAATCAGGCAAAGTAAAACACTTCGGCATCTCGATAAACGACCATCAACCCGAATCCGCCCTAGACGCCGTAGCCAGCGGCCTCATCGATACCGTCCAGGTCATCTACAACGTCTTCGAACAATCCCCCGAGCGCTGGCTCTTCCCAGCCTGCATCGAGCACAACGTCGGCGTCCTCGCCCGCGTCCCCCTCGACGAAGGCTCACTCACTGGAGCCCTCAAAGCAGACACCACTTTCGAGCCCGAAGACTTCCGCGCCTGGTACTTCCGTGACGGCCGCATCAACGACGTAATCAAGCGCGTCGCAGATCTAGAAGCTGCCACAGCCAACATCAAAGGCACCCTTGCCCAACGAGCCCTCCGTTTCATCCTCACAAACGAAGCCGTCTCCGTAGCCATCCCAGGCATGAGAAGAAACTCAACAGTAGAGTCCAACTGCGCCGTCAGCGACCTCGGCCCCCTAAGCCCCGAAGAGCTCGAAATCATGCGCCACCACGTCTGGCTTAAAAACTATTACCGCTAGCCGCGTTAAAGTGGAGGTTTACCCTCCACATGCCCGAAAAGCAATATCTACACCAAGAGATCGAAGAGAAGTGGCACGCGCGTTGGGAAGCCGACCCCGCCCTCTATCGCACCCCCGTCAATCCGACGAAGAAGTTCTACGTCCTCGAGATGCTCCCCTACCCAAGCGGACGCCTCCACATGGGCCATGCCCGCAACTACTCCATCGGTGACGCCCTGGCACGCTTCATGCGCATGCGCGGCTACGACGTCCTCCATCCGATGGGTTTGGACGCCTTCGGCCGGCCCGCAGAAAACGCTGCCCTCAAGTCCGGCCGCCAGCCCCGCGAGTGGACCCTCCAGAACATCTCCCAAATGAAGAAGGGCCTCAAGCGCCTCGGCTTTGCCCTCGATTGGGAACGCGAAATCGCCACCTGCGAACCCGAATACTACCGCTGGAACCAGTGGTTCTTCCTCCGCATGTATGAGCGCGGCCTCGCCTACCGCAAGCAATCTCTAGTTAACTGGTGCCCCGAATGCGCCACCGTTCTCGCCAACGAGCAAGTCGTAGACGGCTGCTGCTGGCGTCATGAAACCGTCCCCGTAATCCAGCGCAGCCTTGAACAGTGGTTCCTCAAAACCACCGCTTACACAGAAGAACTCCTCGCCGACATCAAGGGCCTCGAAGAAGGCTGGCCAGAGCGCGTCCTCACCATGCAGCGCAACTGGATCGGCAAGAGCGTCGGCGCAGAAGTCGACTTCACCCTCGAAAGCGGCGAAAAGATCCGCGTCTTCACCACCCGCGTTGACACCATCTACGGTGCCACCTGCCTCATCCTCGCCCCAGAACATCCCAAGGCCGCAGAGCTCGTAGGTGAATCCGGCAAAGCCCGACTCAAGGCGATGGTCGACGACCAAACCCGCAAAGATCCTGCATTGCTCGAAAAAGACGGCTTCGCAACTGGCGCACACGCCATCAACCCCTACAACAACGAAAAGACTCCGATCTGGATCGGCAACTTCGTCCTCATGGGTTACGGCACCGGAGCCATCATGGCCGTCCCCGCCCATGACGAGCGCGACTTCGAATTCTGCACCAAATACGGCAT
>JAPKYY010000965.1 GCA_026394095.1 Acidobacteriota bacterium
TCACTCCTGCCCCAAACGGCAATCGCAAACGAGCCGCCGCGCTCATACTGCCAGACAAAGCAGCCCGCGTATCACTGATGGATTTTGATCAGTTCCCCCGCAAAGCCGAAGATCAGGCGGCCTTGATCCGGCTCAGGCTAAAGCGCACAGTGCCCTTTGATGTAGACACTGCCATCCTGCGCTACCAGGTGATCCCGAAGGCGGCAAATAAGGTAGACCTCACGGTAGCCGCAATCGCCGTAGAAACGCTTGCACCTTATGAAACGGCTTTCCGCAATGCAGGCTTCCATGCGGGCTTTGTCACCATCGCAGGCCTGAGTGCAGCTAATCTGGCCGAAGCGAATTCACTCACGATGCGCCTCAGTGGACTCACACTCACCATCAGTCACTTCGAAAATCAGGTACTCCGCCTCTATCGCTGTCTGGAATTGCAATCCGGCAGCCTGGACGAAATCCTGAACGTCCTCGACCCAACGCTTGCCTACCTCGAAGATGAACGCAAGACCAAACCAGCACGCATTGATGTCTGCGGTCTCGGCGAAATGGGCACGGCACTTGAAGAACACCTCCGGGAAGCCTGGTCAATCCAAGTTCAACCCCTCCGCAGCAGACTGGGATCAGTAGACGCGAGCAACGCCGGCCTGCTTGGCTATCTCGAAGCGGCAGGAGTCAACTAAGATAATGCACGCGAGAATTCCCATCAACCTGGCCAGCGAGCCGTTCCGTAGGGACCGGGCCATGCTCGTTGCAAGTACAGTTCTTGCTATCGCTTTGGCGGCAGGCCTTGTAGGGCAGATCTATTTGATCCTGCAGGAAAGCAATCGAGCGGAAGAAACCAAGGCAGCAGTCGAAAAGACTGATTTAGCTGTGCGCAAACTCACTGCAGAACAGGCCAAGGTCGATCTGGTCTTGAGACAGGCCCAAAACTCCGAAGTCCTCGATCGCAACATCTTCCTGAACACGCTGATCTCGCGCAAGTCTGTAAGCTGGACCCAGCTCTTTGCCGACCTTGAAAAAGTGATGCCTGGCTCGGTTCGCCTCGTCAGCGTAAGGCCACAAATCACCCCAAGCAATCAGGTGGTTCTCGATATGACAGTAGGCGCGACCACCGGCGAACCTGTGGTTGACATGTTGATGCGCCTTGAAGGCTCCCCGCTCTTTGGCGCAACCACCATCACAACCTTGCTACCGCCATCACAAAACGAAACCCTGTATCGATACAGACTGAGTGTGAACTATGCGCCCCAACCTTAAGCTCGGCAATATCGATTGGCGCAGCCCCAGCGTTTACATGCGCGTGGTTCTAGGGGTCTTGCTCCTCGGCAACCTGATCGCCCTCTGGATGCTTCTCTTTCCTCCCGGCGGCAGCCTCGAAGAAATCGAAGAGCGGCTGATATCGTTGCGTCAACGCAGCATCCAGCAAGGCCGCAGCCTCGAGCAGATGAAGACATTGCAGGCAAAGGTTCAGGAAAGCCGCGCTGCCGGTGAAAAGTTCTTCGCCTCTTACTTTATGGAGCGCCGCAAAGCTGCTAGCACCATCGTGAGCGAGCTTTCAGCCCTGGCCAAACAGGCCGGGATCCGCCCCAAAGAACATTCTTTCGTCCTCGAACCAGTAGAAGGTGCCGAAGATCTCTCGATGATGACGGTCAACGGATCCTACGAAGGCACTTATGCCGACCTGATCCAGTTTGTCTATCGCGTCGACCATAGCCCACGCTTCCTGATCATCGAAAATCTAACAGCCGCACCCCAGCAAAGCGCTGGGATGCTGAACATCAGCATTCGCTTCCATGTCTTTGTGAAAGAAGTTCCGGGAACCTAAAACCATGGCACTTGAAATGAAATTCGGCGGCGACCCCAAACAACTCAGAACCCTGGCGATCCTGGGCGTTGTCCTGGCAGTCATTCTCTACTTCAATTACTTCAGCGGCTCTGATACCCCGGCTCCCTCTCCAAAGCGAACTGCCGGCACCAACACTGCCCCGCAGATGAATCTGCCCACTACAGCCTCGACGGCGGCACGTAAGTCGACAGAAGAGCGAAAGCGAATTCAGGTAGACCGGCGTGCTCAGGAATTTCGTCCGCGTGTGGGCCCTGCAAGACCGGAAGACCGCCCCGACCCAATGACGGTTGACCCAACTCTGCGTCTCGAAAAGCTGACCCGTCTTGAAAAAATCCAGATCACAGGCGGGAGCAGAAGCCTCTTCGATTTCTCAAACGTCCCGTCTAGTGCAGCATCCACTGTTGCGAAGATCATCCCCTCTCCAAAGAAAACTTCTGCAGCCCCCAAGGCCTTCATCGGGCCGATGAACAAGCCGCCAGATCCGCCGAAGCTGGTGGTTGCTCCCCCGATAGCCCCACCGATTCCCTTGAAATTCTATGGGTTCACCAGTGGTTCGCG
>JAPKYY010000221.1 GCA_026394095.1 Acidobacteriota bacterium
CAACCGAAAAAGCTTTTTTGCGCGCTGTCTTGAGTCATAGGAAAAACCTAAGTTATCACAGGGTTCGCATGTGGAAGCCGCCGTCGACGTTGAGACGCTGGCCTGCGCAGTAATCGAGGTGGCCGTCGGCGATGGAACGGACTGCTTTTGAGATGTCGGAGGTCTCTCCCATGCGGCGCTGGGGCAGCAGACCATTCGCTATCTTTTCGTCATAAATCGACTCGACTTTGCTGATCATGTCGGTGCGGATGATGCCGGGCTGGATCTCAAAGACGAGGATGCCTTCGGGGGCGAGGCGGGCGGCGAAGGTTTGGGCGGACATCGAGAGGCCGGCTTTGGAGATGCAGTAGTCTGCTCGGTTGGTGCTGCTGGTGAAGGCGCTGATGGAGGTTACAAAGACGATGCGGCCGGAGCCTTGAGTGAGCATCATGTTGGCGACGGCCTGGGTGAGGAAGTGGGGGCCTTTGAGGTTGGTGTTGATGAGCTCGTCGAAGCTTTCGGGAGTGGCGGCGAGGATGTCGTTACGCTCGCGGGGGGCGATTCCGGCATTGTTGACCAGCAGGTCGATGCGGCCGAACTTGTCTTTGGCGAATTGGAGGAGGGCTTCGCGGTCTTCGGCGGAGCTGATGTCGCTCTGGATGATTTCGGCGCCGGTGCCGGCGCGGAGGCTTTCTGCGGCTTCACGGTTGCCACGGTAGGTGGCGATGATCTGGTGGGTTTTGGAGAGTTCTTGGGCGATACCGCGGCCAATGCCCCGGCTGGCGCCGGTGACGAGGGCGACTTTAACTGACATCTCTACAGGTTACTAGGCAGGTTCCTAGGCAGTCTTGCGGTTTTTGATGCGTTCCATGAGGCCGCTGGCGATTTGTTTGCCTTTTTCGAAGGCGTCTTCGTAGGCGGCGCGGCGTTCTGTCCGGGTGTATTTGTAGCCGAAGCGGTAATAACGCTCGAGGCTTGCGCCGACGACGTAGGTGCCGGCGTAGGCGATGGCGGCTTTAGGAATGAGACCACCGCCGAGGGGGATTTTGCCGATTAGTTCACGTGCGACTGCGCGCCAGCCGAAGGCACCAGCGATGATCGAGCCTACTTCGGTGCGTTGCTCGCCGTAGCCGATCGCGCGATCGTTGGCTGCGCCCATGTAGAAGGCGAGGCGAATCTGGTTCATGGTGAGGATCACAGAGTCGGAAGCGAATTCGCCGGCTGCCCAGCCGAGGCCCAGCAAGGGGGCCATGTTGGGGAGAGCGGTGGCCAGCGAGAAGGCGGCGTTTTCCATCGCGATCTTGTGGATCAGGCGTTTGCAGACTTCTTCACGGAAGGGCGGGAAGAGGCGGGCGAGCGGGAGGCCGAGGGCTTCCTGCTTGTCGAGAATTTCTTTGACTACGCGGCTGGGGTCTTCGCGCCGGAAGATAAAGGCGTCGGCTGGGGCGATGGCGTCTTCAGCGTAAATTTCGAGATCGAAATGATCTGGTTTGTTTTCTTCGCCTTCGAGATAGATCATGCGCGAGGCGTCAGCACGCTTGGCAGCGCTGATCGATTCGGGCATCAGCCAACCGGCCATGGTGGTGTAGGAAGAAGCTTGGGCGGCCACCAGACGGATGGAGACGCGCTGCTCTGCCATTTCCCGGACTTCCCCCGGGTTGAGCGATGTGACGGCTTGGCGCAACTGAGATAACAGACTCATGTTCTTCCCTAATTCTACATACGTAATACGACATCGACGCGTTCCCGCCACTTACCATTGAGGCCGATGCGGATCATTTCGCACTGTGGTGGCAGAAAATGCAGTACTGCCTCAGTCATCGGATGAAAGTGCAGCGAAGGTGAGACTAAAAATACCCTAGGAGCGTTTCTTGATAATTCGCGGCCCGGGAAGTAGCCGCTGCTGGTGAAGTCGCCTGCGGCGAGGTGGTGGCAGACGCGGAGCCAGTAATCGAAGGCCTGGAGGGGAAGGTGAATGTCTTCTGTGGCTTTGAGCTCAAGGATGCTCAGGTTGCCGTCGCGGTCGATGGCGAGCAGATCAAGAGCACTGCGCTCACCGTGGAGGCTCCCCAGGGCCTGGCCAAAGACGGTATCGGGGAGGAGATTTGCGTCGATGTCCTGGATCTGGTTGCGGACTTGCGCTTCCAGCCAGCGCTCGGGTTCGTTTAAGTACAGAGGGTTGTTGCGGTCTGCGGCGTGGGCGTGCCGGAATTCGCTGACTTCCTTTATGAGTGCTTCGATGGCCGGGATTTCTTTGGGGCTGGCTTTACGTTTGCGGCGGAGGCCGAATTCGATGGTGGGCTGTTCGTTGCCGCTGGCCTGGCGGAGGCGGGCGATCTCCAGGCCGCGAATGCGGTAGCCGATGCTGCCGTCGGCTTCTTCTACCCAATCGATTTGCGGGTATTTGAGAAGGACTTCGATCCACCAGGCGGGGCCGCCGAGGCGGGAGTAGCGCGGGGCGAGGGTGGATTCGAGATTGCCGCGATCGGCGGGGTCGAGCTGGTATTCGCCGCCGTCGTCTGCATAGAGCCAGATGTCGACTGTCAGCTTCTTCGGGTCGAGGTGCCGGGCGAGCAGGGTGACTGCGCGGGCGTGGCTTTCTGGCAGGTAGAGCAAGAGGCGGCTGGCGGCGATATCGCCATGGTTGCGGCGGATGTGATCGAGCCAGACGAGGGCGAAGGTGAGGGCGTGGAAGCTGGTGTCGCGGTCTGGCGCGGCCAGGGCGGCGACGGATTGCTGGCCACGGATCAGCAGGGCGGTAGGGAAGATGGGCGAGAGGGAGTTTTCTAGCTTGGCCTCGCTGCGGAAGGATTCCCAGCGCCAGTTGCCGTAGTGGCGGTTGAGGAAGAGGCGGAATTGCTCGGTGAAGGTGGAGCGCTTGGTTTTCTCGATCACAGGTGCTGTGCGGGCGTCGGCTACGTCGACCAGTGTTACCGGGCGGTTGGATTTCCCGAATCGGAACGCTTCGAGTTCCATTTTCTTGCGCGAGGGGGTGTTGCAACTGAGGATGCGGCGAGACCAGACGCGGCCGTCGTCCCAGGCTTCCAGCCAGGCTCCGCGCGGGGTTACGTCGATCTTGAAGCGGTCTTTGGCGAGGACAAGCGGCTTTTCGCCTCGCTCGAGCAGCGCTGGGGATTGGCAGGTGGCGATAAAGTCGTGGATCGCAACAGCGATCTGGTTGGGGACCATTGTTATGCCTGTTTGCAGTTTGCGTGCCAAACTCAAAGGAGTGCTCAAAGAACGTCTGGCGGAAGTAGAAAATCGGTTGGCGCTGGCTTGTCAGAAGGCCGGGCGCAAGCGGGATGAGGTGTTGCTGCTGGCAGTGACGAAGGTGTTTCTGGCGGATGTGATTCTGGAGGGCTATGAGCTGGGCCTGCGTGATTTCGGGGAGAATTACGTGCAGGAGTTTGAGGGGAAGTTTCCACTGGTGTCGCATCTTGCTGGGGCGAAGTTTCACCTGATCGGGCATCTGCAATCGAACAAGGCGCGTAAGGCGGCCGAGTTGTTTAGCCATATCCATACGGTGGATTCGTCGAAGCTGGCGCGGCGGATCGATGAGGCGGCCACTTCGCCCAAAGAAGTATTGATTGAGGTGAAGTTGTCGCATGAGGATGCCAAGCACGGTTGCGCGCCAGAAGACTTGCCAGAGCTGATCGACGGGATTGCGGCTTGTCCGAATTTGAAGCTGACGGGGTTGATGACGATGCCGCCGTGGGATGAGAATGCCGAGACGGCGCGGCCTTATTTTGTCCAGTTGCGGGGGCTGGCTGAGAAATACCGGTTGCCGCAATTGTCGATGGGGATGTCGAACGATCTTGAGGTGGCGATTGAAGAGGGTTCGACGGTGGTGAGGGTGGGGACGGCGCTCTTTGGCAAGCGCCAGAAGCCGCAATGAAGCTGGGGTATTTTGCGCCGATGCCGCCGGCGGCTACGGGTGTGGCGCAGTATGCGGCGGTATTGCTCAAGCAGTTGGAGCGGCGCTTTGAGATTGTTGCGGATGCCGATGCGAGCCTGTATCAGGTAGGGAATAACGGGTTGCATTGGGAGATTTATTTGCGGGCCATTGCCAAGCCCGGGGTGGTGTTGTTGCATGATGCGTGTCTGCATCATTTGTTGCTGGGGAAGCTGACGCGCGAGCAGTACATCGAGGAGTTTGTCTACAACTACGGGGAGTGGTTCCGGCAGACGGCGGAGCGGTATTGGGAGGGGCGGGGGATGAGTGGGGCCGATACGCGGTACTTTGAGCGTCCGATGCTGAAGCGGCTTTGCGAAGGGGCGCGGTTGGTGGTGGTGCATAATCGTGCGGCTGAGGCGGCAGTGTTGAGTCATGCGCCCGGGGTTAGGGTTGCAGTGTTGCCGCATTTGTTTGAGGCGCCGCGGGATCACTTTTATCGCGAAGTGGATGAATATCGGGAGCAGGTGTTGGGGGTGCCTCGGAGTGAGTGTCTGTTTGCGGTGCTGGGGCATTTGCGGGAGTCCAAGCGCGTCGATGCGGTGTTGCGGGTGTTTGAGGCCTTGCGTCGGCAGGGCTTGCAGGTGAAGTTGCTGGTGCAGGGGGATTTTGTAGGGCCGGATCTGGAGCGGGCGCTAGGAGACAGGCTGCAGGCGGAGTGGATTGTGCGTCGCGGGTATTTGAGTGAAGCAGAGTGGTGGATGCAGGCGCATGCCATCGATGTGGGGATCAATTTACGCTGGCCTCTGGCGGGGGAATCGAGCGGGATTGCGACGCGGTTGATGGGGATTGGCAAGCCGGTGATTGTGACGCGGAGCCTGGAGACTGCGGATTTGCCGGAGGTGGCTTGTGTGAAGGTGGATGCCGGGCTGGCTGAGCAGGAGGAGCTGGAGCGCTTTGTAGCGTGGCTCGCGCTGAATGTTGAGGCGAGAAGGGCAGTGGGGCGGCATGCGGCGATCCATACGCAGCAGTGGCATGGGGTGGAGCGGGTGGCTGGTTTGTTGGGTGACTGGGTGAGCGAGGCGTTTGACGCTGGGGGGCGTCCGGCGCTAAGCTGAAAGAGT
>JAPKYY010000489.1 GCA_026394095.1 Acidobacteriota bacterium
CTTGCGCTCATTGCCTTCGCTATCTACCAGCGCCCCAAGCCTTCAACGGCCATTCGGTCGATTGCAGTTCTCCCCTTCCGGGATCTCAGCGAAAATCCACCCAGAGACTTTCTCTCAGTCGGACTGGCAGACTCGCTCATCACACAGCTTGCTTCATCCGGATCACTCGTAATTCGCCCCACCATCTCGGTTCTCAAATACGCTACCCAGCCCAAGGACCCTATTGAGGCAGGAAGGGAACAAGGCGTTGACGCCGTTCTTGATGGAAAGATCCTCTCCACTGGCAACCGAATTCGGGTAAGTGCCCAATTGATCCGCCTCAACGATGGTTTGTCGCTCTGGACAGGCGAATTCGAAGATTCACCAGACCGGATAGCCTCAATCGAGACCAATGTAGTGAAGAGCATTGCCCAGTCCATCCAACTCAAGCTGGGCTCGCTCACAGAGAAAGTCGATTCCCTGTCGCTAACGCAAAACCCTAAAGCGTACGAAGCCTATTTGCGTGGCCGTTGGCTCTGGAATCGCCGTACAGAAGAATCCATGCGCCGCAGTATTGATGCCTTCGACCAGTCCATCGCAGCAGATCCGAACTTTGCTCTGGCGTGGGCAGGCCTTGCCGATTCATGGGCATTGATGGCCTCCTTCTCGGCTGAGCCAGGAGCGCGTACTCATCCCAACGCCCGAGCCGCAGCAAACCGGGCCATTCAACTCGACCCAAAACTGGCCGAGCCCCATGCCTCACTGGGAATGATCTCGTTCTTTTCTGATTGGGACGGCCCTGCCGCTGAAAGGGAATTTCTTCTTGCCATCGGCCTGCAACCCAACTACGCCACTGCCCACCACTGGCGAGGGCTCAATCTTGCTGCCATGGGGCGTCTGCCAGAAGCACTGAAAGAACTTGAAGAGGCTCGACGCCTCGACCCACTGTCGCTCATCATTGGAACCAATGTTGGCTGGATGCTGTACCAAAGCCGTCGCTACGACGACGCCATTGCCGAGTTCCGCCGTACTCTCGAACTGGATGCCAACTTTCCCCGCGCCCACACGCGGTTGGGCATCACACTTCTACTAAAAGGCGAAGCCGCTTCGGCTGAGAAAGAACTACGCAAGGCGCTCGAACTGTCAGGCGGCGACCCATACATTTCGGGCGTCCTCGGCTACGCTCTCGCGCGCTCAGGGCAACGTGATGCGGCGCTGAAGATAGCCAGTAGTCTAATCGACCTGTCGAGAAGCCATTACGTTCCCCCATTCGGCCTCGCACTTCTTTACCTGGGCCTCGACGATCAGAAGTCTGCACTGGATTGGCTGCAAAAGGCCCTCTCAGATCGCTCGACAACAATGGTCTATGCCAAAGTCGATCCCATCCTTGACCCCTTGCGATCGAAACCACAATTCTTGAAACTCCTTTCCCAAATGAAGTTTTAGCCGATCGACTTCGGCTAAGCTAGTCCCATGCGGCGTTTCGTTGTCTGCGCGCTTGTACTGGCTACCCTCACTGGCCTCTATGCCCAGATGCGTGCTCGCAAGTGGGCCAAATATGAGCACGAAATGCAGGACCCAGTGGAAGACCCGCCTGACGCCTACGACCCTGGAGAGTTCGTCATTGGCAGGTTGAGATACCGCTCCAACCGCGATGGCCGAGGCGGTTATGCCCGCTGGGGCATTGACGCCAACAAGGGCGACCGTATCTTCCTCTCCACACTGCGCCGCCTGACACGCCTTCATACCCAGTCTGTAGAAGAGATCATCGACATTGACAGCGAAGCCATGTTCGAAACCCCTTTTCTGTTCGCAATCTCTCCCGGCGACTGGCGCATCAGCGCTTCCCAGGGCGAGCGACTGCGCAAGTACTTTGACCGTGGCGGCTTCATGATGGTTGACGATTTTCACGGCCCCCGCGACTGGGACAACTTCATGAACGGCATCCACATGATCTATCCCGATGCACGGGTGGTCGAATTGGGCGACAACGAACCCATCTTTAAGGTGATCTACGAACTGAAAGAACGCATCAATGTCCCAGGTGCAAACGTAGTGCACGGGCCTGGCTACGAGAAAGACGGCGTCACGCCCTTCTGGCGGGGTGTCATCGATTCCGAAGGCCGTGTCATCATCGCCATTTGTTTCAACATGGATGTAGGAGACGGCTGGGAATTTGCCGACGACCCGGATTACCCAGAGAAGTTTTCTGCCATGGCCCTTCGCCTTGGCGTTAACTACGCGATCTACTCAATGACCCACTGAGAATGAAGTTCATTAAGTCCCCGGCTTTTTACTATGCCATCGTTATTCTTCTCATCCTGATCCGGCTGATCTTCGATATTCCATCGCTCGGGCGCAGTTTTTGGACTGATGAAGTGTGGGTAGCCAATTCTATCGTCTCCCCTTCGCTCAGCCAATTGTTCTACCCCGATACATGGCTACAAACGACAGCTCCCTTATTCCTGCTTCTGGTTCGAGCAACAAGTCTTGTTGCCGGCATCAGCGAGACAGCACTGCGGCTGGTGCCTTATCTCATGGCGATCTTGGCAGCTCTCGGCTTTGCGATTCTGGTCAGGCGTGTATTGCAGCCAGCCGCTGCAATCCTTGCTACGGCCCTATTCTTTTTCACGCCGCAACTTTTTATCTATGCCAGATTGCTCAAGCAATACAGCGCTGAACTCGCTCTAACGGTTGCAGTTTTGCTCGCAGCTCAGTTCTACCTCGCTTCACGCTCCAACCCAAGATTCCTGGTTCTGCTGGTTGCCAGCATTGTTGGCCTCGGTTTTGGTTACGGCCTGGCTTTCCTTCTTCCATCTCTCCTGATCTTGACCATCCTGCCATTGTTCTCCGCCGAATCGAGTATCGAAGTTAAGAGAAAGGCACTGCTGCAAGCCTCATGTTTTGTTCTTTGCGCTGTAGCCACACTGATCGCTGAATATTATTATTTTGTCCTACCCAATTCTTCAGAAGTGCTGACCCAATACTGGCAACATCCTTCGAGCCAATCACTTTCACAATTGCTGGCACGGCAAAGCTTCCAGCTATTCCAAAGGTCGATGCCATTTCTTCCTATGAGCCCTTCCCTGCATAACCCCAAGCATTTGCTCGTAGTGTTGGCGATCCTGTCGACACTTGCTTGCGGCCTGGCAAGCAGTTTCAGGCGTTCCGCAAATACACCATTACGAAGCACCGCCTACGCCACACTTTTTGCGCTACTCGTTGCTGATCTTCTAGGGATCTATCCAGCCATAGATCGAACGATCTTCTTCACCCTGCCTCTCAGCGTATTCCTTCTTGCAGATGGCCTTCAATCTTTCTGGGAACTAACAATCGACAGACTGCAGTGGAGGCACGGGCAGCTACTCATCCTTGCACTAAGTCTGACAACTTCGCTAGCGTTGGGACTCAGTTTCAAGAACCCGCCGGCAGGGGAAGGTGAGTTTAATTTCGAAGACTACCAGTCGGCTATGAAATACCTGAAAGCGAAC
>JAPKYY010001025.1 GCA_026394095.1 Acidobacteriota bacterium
AAGTCGCAAACCTCTTTTTTTATTACGAGCGGCTCAACAATTCTTGATACAGCGCAGAATAACCTCGCGCCGATTGTGCCCAGGAAAAATCCCTTCCCATGGCCGTGATCTGCATGCTTTGAAGGCGGGGAGGGTCGGCATAAACTGCAAGCGCGTGACGCAGGCATTCTGCCAAATCCCAGCTATCAAATCGCCAGAACTTGAATCCAGTCTCTACATCAATCGTATCATCCAGACCACCCGTGGCGCGTACAACAGGCAAAGTGCCGTAGCGCAAACTGTACATCTGGTTCAGGCCGCATGGTTCATAGCGCGAGGGCATCAGGAAAAGGTCTGAACCAGCCTCGATGCGATGAGCCATCCTGTTGCTGAAACCGTGCCAGAAAACCATCCGGTCTGGATACTTCTGAGCGTAACCTGCAAAAAGGTTCTCGGTATCCTTATCGCCAGAGCCAAGAACAACCAGAGAGGCATCACGCCAGCCCAACATTTCATCGAGAACGCTACCGACGAGGTCGAAGCCCTTCTGGTGAGCCAGTCGCGAGACGATTCCAATCAACGGCCTGGAAATTCGCCGTCCCATTCCAAACTCATCGAGCAGACTCTGCTTGCAAGCCAGTTTGCCTTCGAGGGAGTCGGCGTCGAAATTCATCGCGATGTGGGGATCCGTTTTCGGATTCCATTCGTCGTAGTCGCATCCGTTGAGAAGGCCACGCAGGGCGCCTCGACGTGCCCTCAGCAAGCCATCCATACCGAAGCCAAATTCTGGAGTCTGGATTTCTTCGGCGTACCTGGGGCTGACTGTTGTAAGGGCATCGGCAAAAACGATGCCGGATTTCAAAAGGCTCGCTGCACCGTTAAACTCCAGCAGGTCGCTTCGATAGAAACGGTCTTCAACACCCGCTTCCCAGAGCTTGCTGCGAGGCATTAACCCTTGATAGCCAAGATTGTGAATCGTGAAGACTGTCTTTGCCCCATAGAAAGCCGGGTCACCGGTGACGAAATTCTTGAGAAAGAGCGGCAGCAGGCCAGCCTGCCAGTCATGACAATGGAAGATTTGCGTTGGAAAGAGGTACCGGGCGATGCCCAGGGCGGCACTGCAGAGCAGCGCATAGCGGATGTGGTTGTCGCCGAAATCGCCAAACTTGTCGCCATAGAAGCCGTCGCGGCCATAGAGGCCCAAATGTTCGACGAAGAAGAATTGCGTTCCCCGGACAACCTTCTTGTAGATATCGCACTCATAGTAGCCGCCACCAAGATAAACTCGCAAACCCGAGTAAACCTTCTCTGCGGCAGAGACGTCTATTGACCCATAGCGAGGTAAAACGACGGCACACTCATCACCCAGCGCATTCAGTTCTGGAGGCAAAGCTCCCAAAACATCCGCCAGGCCACCCGTTTTTGCGAAAGGTGCGGCTTCGCTCGAAATCATTAGTACGCGCGACATTGCTTTGTCTATTCTGCCAGAGAGGTAAACTTTTAGTTTGAAACGTCTGCTTCTTCCAATTCTTTTCCTGGTCTCGAGCGTCTTTGCCCAGCAGTCCTCAATGGAGGTCAACCCGAGCCTTTTTGCCACTATGGCAGCGATCAATGCAGCCGGATACGACGCTGATCTGGCAAGCAATGCGAATTCGCCGATCCGCGCTCAGATTCGCCAATGGGCCGAAACGGCCAAGCCCAAGGTGCTCGATCAACTCAAAGAATTCTACGCAGCCCATCGCAAATCAGATCCGGCTCGTGACTTGAGTCAATACATCTCATTCGCACTTTGCCTTGAACTCTACAATGCCGAGGACGGTCCGGATTTTCGCTACCGCATGAGGTTGTCGGATCTGCCACCGGATGTGCAGGAACTCGACGGATTTGAGAAGATCCTGACGCGCTTCTACCGGGAGACCAAACTCGGGCAGTTGATGGCCAACAATCAGGCTGCACTGGATCGCAGTCTCGAGCCCTACCATGCGCCCGTCACCCTTGCCTTGCAGCAAATTGATGGATACCTTCGTAACCCTCGCAACAACGGCGTCAAGGGCAATTTCTATGTGTATCTCGACGTGCTGGCGGCACCAAACCAGATTCACATGCGCAGCTACGGCAACGATCTCTTTATCGTTCTGACATCTTCACCAGAGCCGCAGATTGAATACATCAAGACAGCGTATATCCGTTTTCAAATCGAGCCCGTGGCCATGCGTCACATCGCAGACATCGAAGCAAAGGGGAGCCTGATTGATTTTGCCCAGGGTGCTCCAGCACTGGACGAGCAGTATAAGAAGGACTTTCTATCGCTCAGTGTTGCCTGCCTTGTGCGAGCCATCGACGCGCGTATGTTGCCTGCTCGCCAGCGTCAGGCAGCACGTTTATCAGCGGCCTTGCCACCACGGTGACCTGCACTGCAGCCATGGCAGATTACGAAAAACAGGAGCAGTCGATGCGGTTCTATCTGCCCATTCTGGTGAAAGGCATCGACCTCAAGAAAGAAACGGCCAGGCTCGATGCAGTGACTTTTGCCACTACCCCGCGCGAACGCAAGGCCAAGCTTGCGCCACAACCCGTTGTGGAAGTGAGCCCTGCAGAGAAGACGCTGGAGGAAGCAGAAGTTGTTTATGGCCAGAAGAACTATACACAGGCTAGTGTTCTGTTTCGCCGTGCCCTGGAAGAAACGAACTCGCGCCCGCTAAAGGGCCGTGCCTACTACGGCATGGCTCGAATTGCCGCCTTGAATCGAGACCCCCAACTCGCCGTCGACCTTTTTGAGAAAACGATCTCGGAAGGAGCAGAGCCTCAGGTTACCGCCTGGGCGCATGTGTTTGCTGGCCGCCTGCTTGATCTCGCCCAGGACAACGATGCAGCCAAGAAGCATTTTGAAGCTGCAATCGCTACCAAAGGCGCATCCCCCGCCTCCCGTAAGGCCGCCGAAGATGGCCTGAACGGAATCCGGCCCTCGCGGCCTTGATAAAGTAATAGGAACAATATGCGACTTACCAAATGGTTAGCAAGCGCATTCCTGATCTCGGGAGTACTGCTCGCTCAAACTGCTGACACCAAACAGCCCAAGCTGAAAAGCGAAAAAGAACAAACAGCCGTGATGGCGATTTTTAATGCAGCCGAGCCTGGCGCACGCATTACCGCCACCGACGCGCTCATCACTAAATTTGCGGATACGGAATTTAAGGCGACCGCTCTCTTCATCGCCACCGCTTCTGCTGAAGAACTCGGTGATTGGGAGAAGACCGTAATCTACGGGGAACGTACCCTTGAGGCCGACCCCAAGAGCTACGGCACGATGCTGATTCTGGCTCGTGGATTCGCCGGCCGCACCAAGGAATTCGACTTCGACAAAGAAGAGAAGCTGACCAAGGCCGACAAGCTCGCCAATGCAGCTCTCGAACTGCTCAAGACTGCCCCCAAGATTCGCCCTGACATTGCCGACGACCAGTGGGAAGCACAGCGCAAGAGTTGGGTATCGGAAGCATATGAAGCCCTGGGCCTCGCTGCAACCGTCCGCAAGAAGTATGCTGTGGCCGTTGCCAGCTACAAGTCTGGCCTCGAGGCAACGCCTGGCAATCCTAACCTTCTCACCCGCATGGCAACTGCCTATATGGATGACAAAAAGAACGACGAAGCGATTGCCACGGCAAATCAAGCTCTTGCGATTCCGAATCTGAACCCTCAGGTAAAGACGATCGTTGAGAATATCAAGAAAAAGGCAGAAGCAGCCAAGGCAGCCAAATAGAAGTCTTGGTTATCGAAATGGATAGGCGCGA
>JAPKYY010000310.1 GCA_026394095.1 Acidobacteriota bacterium
CGTGACGGGACCACCAACTACGCTGAAGTTATCGTAAACCATCGAAGTTCCATCGATGTTGAATGAACTATACCAGCCATTACCACCAGACGCGAGATTAGGATCTCCGTTGTACCAATAAATCGAGTCCGCCTGTACTCTTAGACCTGAGAAACATATCAAAAAAACAAAGATGAAAATTCGAGCCATTTAGCGAGAATACCAAACGGTTGTTACAGTTCATTCTCAGCGTTGTGACTTTGTCCACCGTGCTCTATCCCCGCAGAATTCCACTCAGCATCCTTGAAGTCGATTTTGTGCCGTTAAGCTCATCTTTTGTTAGCGTTTCTGAGTCTCAGATTCTTTCCCTCCAAATGACATAGAATCACCCCAATGGCACCGCTCCCTCTCCTCCTCGCCCTAGCCATCGACCCCGCCCAACTCTTCATCACCACCATCCAACCCACCCTCAAGCGCCACTGCCTCGGCTGCCATGGCGAAGGCCAGATCCTCTCCAAACTCGACCTCCGCACCCGCGAAGCCCTCCTGCAAGGAGGCACCCGCGGCCCCGCCATCACCCCCGGCAACGCCCAATCGAGCCCCCTCTTCCAACTCCTGAAATCCGGCCAGATGCCCCCCGGCAAACCCCTCCCCGCCGAAACCATCACCGCCTTCGAAACCTGGATTAACTCCGGCGCCCCCTGGCTCGAATCCAACATCACCCCCCGCTGGAATCTCTCACCAGCCGACCTCTGGGCCTTCCAACCCATCCCAAAATCCGAACCCATCATCTTCCCCAAAGCCACCACCAAAGCCGACCCGCGCACCCTCATCCGCCGCACCACCATCGATCTCACCGGACTCCCTCCCACTCCAACAGAGGTCCAGCAATTCCTCAACGACAAATCCCCCAAAGCCTACGAGAACCTTATCGACAGGCTGCTAGCCTCCCCACGCTTCGGCGAACGGATGGCCCGCCACTGGCTCGACGTCGTCCGCTACGCCGACACCGGCGGCTACTCCAACGATTTTGAACGCCCCAACGCCTGGCGCTACCGCGACTACGTCATCCGCGCCTTCAACGAAAACAAACCCTACGACCAATTCGTTCGCGAACAAATTGCCGGCGACGAACTCTACCCCCAAAGCCCAGACGCCAGAATCGCCACCGGCTTCCTCCGCATGGGTCCTTGGGAACACACCGGCATGTCCGTAGAAGCCCAAACCCGGCAGATGTTCCTCGACGACGTTACAGCCTCCAACGGCACCACCATCCACGGCCACACCACCGGCAGCGCCCGTTTTCACGACCACGACTATTACCGCCTCCAGGCCGTCTTCGCGACAACAGAATTCGCCCGCCCCAACCTCCCCTTCCTGCCCACCGAAAACCTCACCCATATATCCAAAGACCGCGAACGCCTCCATCAAATCCACCAGCGCACCAAAGCCCTCATGGATTCCTACGGCAACATCAACCGCCCCAACTTTCCACCTGAAGACTACGAAGCCTTCAAGGTCCAACAAAAGCACCTCGCCCTCTACAAAGAATCCCTCGACCGTTTCGAACCCAAAGCCTTCACCGTCTCCAGCGGCCCCCTCGACGGCGCAACCGACGGCGGCCCCAACCTCAAATACCCCAAACGCGAAGCCTACCAGCCAACCACCATCCACATCCTCCCCAGCGGCAACATCCAGTCCCCGGCAGAGCCAGTAACTCCCGGCACTCTCACCGTCATTAAAGAAGCACCAATCCCGGACACCATCGAAGGTCGCCGCGCTGCCCTTGCCCTCTGGATCACAGACAAACAAAACCCTCTCACCCCGCGCGTCATCGCCAATCGCATCTGGCAAATTCACTTCGGTAAAGGCCTCGCCGCAGACTCCAACAACTTCGGAAAGATGGGAGCCAAACCTACCGACCCCAAACTCCTCGATCAACTCGCCGCCTTCCTCCTCGAAAACAACTACAACCTCAAGGCCCTCCACAAACAGATCCTCCTCTCCGCCCACTACCAGTCCAAAGACCTCGCTCCCCGCCGCATCGAAGCCGAAGTCCTCCGCGATTCAATCCTCGCCGTCTCGGGCGAACTCTCCCTCGAAGCAGGAGGCCCCGGCACATTCCCCCAAATCAACGACGACGTCGCCCGCCAGCCCCAACACCGCATGGGCACCCTAGCCCCTCCCTACTTCCCCTCACCAGAAAAATCCCAGCGCAACCGCCGCACCATCTACACCGTGCAGCAGCGCTCCCTCATCGATCCAATAGTCGACGTTTTCAACGCCCCCAGCCTCGACCTCTCTTGCGATCGCCGTGAAACGTCCACTGTCCCCACACAAGCCTTCGCCCTCTTCAACAGTCAATTCGCTCACGACATGGCCCTCGCCTTCGCCGCCCGTCTCGACAAAGAAGCTCCAACCCCCAAAGCCCGCATCACTAGAGCCTTCGAGCTAGCCTTCGCCCGCCCGCCAACACCTATAGAACTCCAACTCTCACTCACTCATCTCGCAAAGATGACCACCCACCACAAGCAAAATCCCCCACCCCCAATCGAGCCAGCCAAACCCATCATCCACAGCATCACCAGCGAACTCACGGGCGAAATCTTCACCTTCACCCAAACCCAGCCATCAACCCCAATCGAGCCCAACCTCCACCCCTCCCAGGTCAGCCCAGCCACCCGCGCCCTCGCAGACCTCACCCTCTCTCTCATCAACTCCAACGAGTTCCTCTATGTCTACTAACCCCACCCGCCGCAACTTCCTAATGAGCACCGCCATCGGCCTCAACCCGGTCCTGCTCAACAGCGCGCCACACCACGCCGCCAAAGCCAAACGTTGCATCTTCCTCCTCATGGAAGGCGGCCCCAGCCACATCGATACCTTCGACCCCAAGCCCCGCCTCAACGACCTTCACATGACGAAGTTCCAGAAGGACCGCACCCGCTTCGCCGCCGCTATGAACACCGGCGAGCGCTACTACGTCCGCAGTCCTTTCGAGTTCAAACGAGCCGGCCAACTCGGCATCGAAATGAACACCCTCTTCGAGAACTTCTCCACCGTCGCCGACGACATCTGCTTCTACCGCGGCCTCAAAGCCGAAAGCGTCAACCACCCCACCGCCCTCTATCACCTCAACACCGGTACCCAATTCGGCGGCGATCCTGCAATCGGCTCCTGGGTCTGCTACGGCCTCGGCTCACAAAACCCCAACCTCCCCGGCTTCGTAGTCCTACCCGACGTAGCCTACCCGCAAGGTGGCGCAGCCAACTGGTCCAGCGGCTATCTTCCCGCCCACCTCCAGGGCACACCACTGCGATCTCAGGGCGCACCGATCCTCGACATGGCTCCACCCAAAGGCGTCTCTCCAGATCGCCAAAAGGCCAACCTGGACTACTTGAGCAGCCTCAACAAAATCCACCAGACCCAGCACCCGGGCCACGAAGACCTCGCCGCCCGCATCCAGT
>JAPKYY010000217.1 GCA_026394095.1 Acidobacteriota bacterium
TCGCGGAAGTAACCCATTACGTTGTGAAAGCCAGCGCTCAGATAGCGGCCCTCATCCTTGCCTGTGTTGAAATAATTCCGGCCTCGGGATTCCTTGTAGAACATGTCGGGAAAGACGCTGCAGAATCGCCCCCAAGCGGCCTCATAGCGTCCGCGTTGTCCTGCAGGAACGAAGAGATCCGGATCGCCCGGCTCATTCTGTACAAGTACCGTCTTTCCGGGCCCGAACGGGTTGTCCCATTCAGGTTCGACCACGTTGGCCTGGCTGAAGGCAGGTTCGCCTTCAACCTGCAACTGCCTCGCATCGAAGCTGCGGCGATGCGTTGCATATTGCGTGTTCTTCCAAATCAACAGCGGTTGCCATGCCGTACCGATGGAGCCCGCCGTAATGTTGATAAAACGCGGCTCGACCTTCTTGCGTAGGCGAGTGATGTAGGATCGCATCTCCTCGAAGCCAGCCCGGGGCGGGACTGCCTGCGCAGGCAATGAGCGCCATAACCTTTGCAGCTTCACTAGCGGACCAGCCGATTCAGGCCGCTCCAGGATCTGCCAGATTGTATCCAGATACTTGGCGCTGACGCCTGCTTGCTTCGCGAGTTCAGCCAGAGTGATTTTGGGTTGCCCGAGTGCAGCTCGATGACGGAAACGCCATGCGGCCTGGAAATAGTCGACATAGTCGATGTTTTGCTGATGGTAGAAATCGATGATCTGATGAACGGCAAACTTGTCGCGATCCGTTTCGGCCAGCATCGGATGAGGTGCGAATCCAAATCCCTTTTCCTGCAAGTAAAGGTGTGAAGCCACCTCACGCGCGGCGGCCAGATATTTCTTCAGCAGCGTTGGCGACATGCTTAGCGTTTCGCCCGAGTTGTCAAAGCCAGCCGTGTTGGCCGGATCGACAGGAAACTTGCGGGTAGGGCGGATGTCGACTCCCGTGAGATCACGAACCGTGTAGTTGTACTCGGAATTGCTGAGACGCCGGGCGAGCACAACGCCGGGGTCGCCTGCGTTGCGGCGCATTTCTTGTTCGCGGGCGGAGTGGAACCAATCGAGGGCTGCGCGGCGCTGTTGCGCTGGCGGTTGCAGGGCTCCCTTAGGCGGCATCTCTTCTGCTTCGAGCCGCTCCAGGATTTGACTCCAGCGGCGGCCGTCCTGCATAAGTGCAGGCATCGTATTGAACCCACTCAGATCCAACTGTGCCGCAGGCCGCTGCTGGCCGTGGCAACTGACGCAATAGGTCTCAAGAAAAGGCCGGACGCTTCGGGTGAAGCTGCTTTCGAGGGAGGTGCGCTTTACCTCTTGTCCACTTGCGGCATTCGCGAAAAGAAGGAAGAAGCCAGCCCAATAGGTGGTCAATCCGATCTGACTGCTTCGCAAGAGCATGCATCGATTATGGTGCGGGACAGCACGAACGTCAACGCGCAGGATACGATCGAGATCTCGCCAGATCAGATAGAATGAGCCGCATATGCCACGCAGATTGGTGGTGCTCATTGCTTGCGCCCTTCCGGTGTTCGCAGACGACGGCAACGAATTCTTCGAAGCGAAAATCCGCCCGCTTCTGGCAACGCACTGCCACGCGTGCCATACAGGCAGCGGGCTGGGAAACCTGCGCCTGGATTCCCGTGAAGGCATTCTGAAGGGCGGCAAGTCCGGGAAGGCAGTTGTCGAAGGCAAGCCAGAACTCAGCCTTCTCATCGAAGCCGTCAAGCGCACGCATGTGCGGCTCAAGATGCCGCCGGTTGGCGCGCTCAGCAACGAAGAAGTAGCTCACCTTGAGAACTGGATCCGCATCGGCCTACCCTGGCCGGAAAAGCAGGTCCAAACCGAAGTTACGACTGCGAAGATTACAGCAGAGCAAAAGGCGTTTTGGTCTTTCCAGCCGATCCCACCGGCAACAAACCGATCTATCGACAGCTTCATCAACGCAAAGCTGAGTGCTGCCAAAATTGCGGCGGCCAAGCCGGCAGACCCTCGAACGTGGCTGCGCCGATTGACGATCAGCCTTACCGGTCTGCCACCCACGCCAG
>JAPKYY010000851.1 GCA_026394095.1 Acidobacteriota bacterium
ACGCGATCAGACCATGCTCGTCTGTTTCGGCAATTCGATTCGTCTCGTCTCGCGTTTCAATCAGAAAGCTGATGATCTCGACGACGCGCTCAAAGACTACCAGAAAGCGAAAAACGTATCGCAGTTCCCCAAAATCGGCACGCCCGAATTCCGGTCTGGAGGCACTGCAATGTACGATGCCATCGTTGCCACAGCCAAAGAAATGGTGGGCCAGGAAGGCCGCCGCGCCATGATCCTCTTCTCTGACGGAGAAGACAACTCAAGCGCTAACAACCTCATGGACACAGTCGAGACAACTCTTGAGACCGGCGTATTGGTCTTCACTCTGCGCTACACAGAAATCAAAAAAGGAGTTTGGATGGCCCGCAACAAACAGGGCCGATCCAACATGGCACGCCTGGCCAAAGAATCAGGCGGCCTCGAATTTGACGCAACCGAAAGCTCCGACTTGCGCGATTCCTTCCGTCAAATCGCCGACATGCTGCGCTCCACATACGACCTCGCCTACACCAGCAACCAGGGCGAACGCGATGGCACCTTCCGCAAGATAAAAATCCGGGCCAAACAACCCGGCCTCACCATTCGGCACAAAACCGGATACTACGCCAAAGCCTAAGGCGTGCAGGCCTGGCCAGGCGCCCGGCTGAATGTCGCCTTCGTATCGCGCAGAGACATAAGTGCTTCACCATTGCGACAGCCAATCCTGAAGGTTGCAGAATCCACTCCGTCCCCTGCCACCACGTCACCAACACTACACTTGCCGTAAGGGCTCTCGGCCGCCCTCGAGGCAGCAAGCCCAAGCAATGCCTCGCTGGGTTTTCCAACACCCGTAAAGCGCAGTGCCTGTACCTTGGGAACCTTGGTCGGAGCAAGCGTAAACGTAACCTTCACTGAACCCTCTTTGCATCCCAGCCCAAACTCGCCGCGCAGCCAATTCTCCGGCTTCAACTCACCATCCGGGCTGCAGCCGGAAAACTTCTTCTTGAGTTCAGCCACACCAGCAGCTATGCTCGCACGAGGTTGATCGAGATAAAGATTGTCAGCTGCAATCTGATCAAGCCCCGCATCACTCCACTGATTCCAGAGTTGGGTCAAAGCCTGCTGCGTCGACTTCAAGATAGGCGACACCGGCAAACTACGCGGCTTCAGAGCCCCGGCCTGCGCCATCAATTCCATTGCCTCACGCATCGGCGCAGCTGGCCCTGCGTAGGTCAGATTCGCCATGGCAAACATGCCAACTCCATATTCAGGCAGCCACATCATGTAAGAGCCAAATCCAGGCAAACCTCCTCCGTGAGCCACCACTCGGGAGAAGCGGCAATCCCGGCTCACACTCAGGCCATAGCCATAACCGGAAGCATTCGCCCGCAACTCCGTTCCGCCACTCGCCGAAAAGGCGGAGGTCCGCCACTGCCGCTGCATCTCGCGAACCGAACTGCGCTTCACAGGCCCGGCTTCCGCCTCATCCCGAGCCGGCTCTGCCGACAAGTGAAAGGCCACATAACGCCCAAGCTCTTTCGCATCGATTACAAGCCCACCCATCGCCCCAAAAGAACCATGAGCCAGCGACGGAATCTCGAACAGCTTCCCGTCCCGACGGCCATAACCGATCGCATGCTTCCTCGACGGCTCAAGCGTCGCAGACTTCAGCCCCAGCGGCCGCAAGATCTCACGATTCAGATACTGTTCATAGCTCTGCCCGGATGCCTTGGCCACAATCCTGCCCAGCAAGGCAAACCCATAATTCGAGTATTCATAGCTGGTGTCGGGAGGCGTCGAAAACGG
>JAPKYY010000356.1 GCA_026394095.1 Acidobacteriota bacterium
GCTTCTGGCGTTTCATCAAGCCCATCGCCGCCTGCGCGCACAAAAAAGCCCCCGTCAGATTCACATTCACCACCGCCATCCACTGCTCGAAGGTCAGCTCATCCATCGGGATCCCGGGCGCACCCATCCCTGCATTGTTGAACAACACATCGATGCGCCCGAAGCGATCCTCAATGCGGCCAAACAAAGCCTTCACTTCTTCCGGCTTCGTGACATCGGTAGGCACTGCCATCATTCCGGTGCCAGCCGCCGTCTCCTCTAAAGCCGAGGCCCGCCGACCAGCCAGCACTACCTGATAGCCAGCCCCATCCAAAGCCTTCGCCACGGCCCGGCCAATGCCAGAACCCGCACCAGTAACCAATGCGATCTTCATTGCTGCACCTCCACTGGCAATTCGGTCCGTCGTGACCAGTCTTCATAAGACCCGTCATAAAGCCGCACATCCTTACCAGCAAGCCGCGCACTAAAGTAAACCACCGTAGCCTGCATCCCGATATGGCAGTAAGTCACAATCGGCTTGTCTCCCAACTTACTTGCCAACTCGGCGGCAGGCAGAAACTCCAGCCCCGGCGTCATCAGGGTAGGGAAGGGTACATTCCGCGCCCCCGGAATATGCCCGGCCCGGGGCATGTTCCCGGCATTCTTACCCGTATAGAACTCATCGAGCCGCGCATCAATTAGCGCCAAAGAAGAATCCTTCAAGTGCCCACTCAACCACGCCGCATCCACAACCAACTCCGGCCGCGCCTTCACCGACAAACCAGAAGCCGCAACCACCTGCGGCACCTCCTGCGTCACCGGCAAACCAGCCGCCTTCCACCCCGCCAACCCACCATTCAAAATCGACGCCTTTAGCGACAAATAATCAAACGTAAACCAGATCCGCGTAGCCGACTGCATCGAAGCATTGCCCGTATAGATCACCACACGAGAATCATTGCTGACCCCCATCTTCATCAGCTTCTCGCGCAACACCTCAACCGGAGGCAACTGCAAGCGAAGATTGTTTTCTCCGGCAACAGACAAATCTGCCAGCGTCACAAGCTGCGCCCCGGCCACATGTCCGGCCGCATAATCGGCAGCCGCCCCAACATGCAACACCACCAAACGAGGGTTCTTCAGTTCTGCCTGCAACTCGGCAGGAGAAACCAGCATCTCTCCTGCCTGGCTGGAAAATGTAAGGGCGAGCATCGCCACTATCGTACGCATCTCTCCATTTGAACCTATTTCTGCACTCGCAGCCGCGCAATCTTCGACGTCCGCACTCCTCCCACACTCGCCTGCAGCGAATAATCACCGTTGGGCAATTCCGGCACCACAAAGTTGAACTGATACAGTCCCGGGCTCACGAGCCCCGCAAACGCTAAACTCACTTCCTTCGTATCTACCCAGATCCTGGCTTCATTCGCCAACCTCACAGCTCCTGTGTCAGCAACATCAGAGGCCACCTCTGGCGCAGTCGGCCCAAAACCGGTTCCATAAACCACCAGCGTCGCTCCGGGTGCTGTAGTTTCCGCCACATACTCATCGGCCAGCGTAAAGAAGGCCGGCTGAAACGTAGCCAGCGGAATACTCACACTTTCTGAAGTGCCAGCTGCATTCGTCACAGTAACACTCGCCGACGTCGCATTCGCAACCGTCGGTGCCAGCACATTCAACTGCTTCGGACTCACATAATAAACACTAGCCGCCTTCCCATCGATCTTCACTGAAACCCCGTCTATTGCCTGTGGCAACTTACCCGCCACAATATCCCCGCTGCCCCAGGTCCGCGTGGTAGTTGCCAGCTTCTCCCCATAAATGCTGATCCAAGATCCAGACGCCACCCCCGGCATGTTGCTGGCCGCACTCGCCACACCCGTATAGGAATTGTTCCCCGACATATACACAATCGTTGGCTTGGCAACCGCACTCGTATCACTCGGCGTGTAGCCCATCACGATGTCAAACTTTACGGCCAATTCCCCAATCGCCGAGCTCGCAATGCTAGACCAGACCGGCGTAATCGCCGCCTTCTGCGCCGCATCCCGAACGCCATTCAAGAGCCCGTCAGAAGCATTCAGCGCCTCCCCATCCACAAACAATTGCGAAGTAAACCGCGCCTGCCCGGGAATCGTAATCGCATAGTGAATATGCCGTGTACGGCCCGGATACAAGCCCGGCTTCACCGTTCGAAACAAGTACTTGCCGTCCGATCCGGTAAGAAACTTGCCATAGCCCTGGAAGTTCGAATCCCGGTTCGCAATCGGGCTGGCCGAGTGAATATAAGCTCCATTGTTGTCGGCCTGCCAGATTTCTACCAACGCCCCTCGCACCGGCGATCCACTCTGGTCCAGCACCCGCCCGGTGATCCAGGCAATCGTTCCCACGGCCGGCGTGATCGCATTGTTGATCAAGAGCAGGTCGTTATCAAGGTCCAGCGGCATCCGGTCTGGATAGTAGGGCCCCAGTGTTAAGGAAGGCGTAAGCGTAAGCGCCTGCGCAAAGGCCCCCTTGGAATGCCAGAACAAGCCACCCAAAGAAAGCGCTTTCAGAAAGTGGCGCCGGTCAGAAGTAGATAACGAAGTAATTCTCATCACAATGATCTAACGCGGCCCACCGCCAAAAGGCTTCACTCCGAAGCCACCCTTCACACTGTTTAACAAAACCTGGGTGCGCCACCTCCCCCACTTCGCGCCATCTCACCCACCTACACGCTAAACACCGCACATGGCGCTTTCCGGATCAGCGTCTGCGCATGGCTCCGAAATCTCCCCATCGCACTCCGCTCCTCGCCCCGTCCGATTACCAACAAATCAGCCCCAACCGCAGCCGCATGCCGCAGAATCGTCTCCTCAACTTCCCCTGTGACAATTTCACAACTCCCACGATCCCGAACCAATCGGCGCAACTCCACCAGCGCCCCATCTCCATGGCCCACATGCGCCACCGCAAGCTCTGCCTCAAACCCAACTGCCAGCCGTTCAGCCCAATCCAGAACCTCTTCCGATGCCGGCGACAGATCCACACAACACAAAATCTTCCCCACCTCATCTGCCGCATTCCCGCTCTGATTCTCAGTCCACACCGGGCAACTCGCCTTATGCAAAACCCGCTCGGTGATAGATCCAAACAGAAAAGCCTGCAAAGCGCTCCGCCCCCGCGAAGGCATGGCCACAAAGTCGATAGCTTCCTCATCCACCGCCTTCAGGATCTCGCTTGCCGCATGGCCGCTCCTGACGCGCTTTTCGCATACAACCCCCTCAGCAAATCCAGCCAGAAACAATTCCAGCTCTCGCTCGGCAGCGGCATCGTCGCGCGAGGATTCCAGCACATGCAACGCCAGCACCTCGGCACCCAGCCTCCGTGCCATCCCAAACACCTCAATCGCCACCTGCGCACAATGCTCTGAAAAATCAACCGGGAACAGGATCTTTTGAATACTCTTCATGCTCCACCACCTGCATCTGGAGTGCCAACCGGTTGGCACACAAATTGCTCTGTTCTTCTATAGGAGCCAATCATGTTACCCGTCCGCCAGATCCTCTTCCCCGTAGACTTCTCACAACCTTGCCGCGACATCGCGCCTTCAGTGATCCAGCTGGCCCATTTCTACAACTGCCCCATCACGCTCCTCCACGCCTACGAGCTGCCAGTGGCATTCTATGGAGACTTGGGCCCTCTCGACATGGTCATCCCGGCAGACATCCACAGTGCCCACGAAACCAAACTCCGCAGCTTCGCAGCCGACTATTTCCCTGGCGAAGCGCACCAGCAAATCGTCCGTCAAGGCAACCCCGCCGAAGTCATCCACGACTTCGTCAAACACAACGGCACCGATCTTCTGGTGATGCCCACCAGCGGTCGCGGCCCCCTCCGCCGTCTCCTCCTCGGCTCGGTCACCGCCAAAGTCCTCCACGACGTCTCTTGCCCGGTCTGGACTGCCGCGCACGCCGGCACTGCCCTCCACTGGCCCATCCGCAACATCCTTTGCGCCGTTAGTCTCGATGAAGAATCAGCGCCACTTGCCAGGGCCGCCGCAGCCATTGCCAAATCCTTCGGCGCACGCCTCACTCTCTTCCACGCTGCCGGATACCCGCACCCGGCCATCGATGTAGATTACGAGCACTACCGCAAACAACTCCTCGACGAAGCCACCCAGAAGCTCCAGGCCATCCGCTGGGACAACCAGATCGAAGCTTCCGTAGTTCTGGTCGAAGGCAGCGCTGTCATGGCGATTGAAGAGCAGGCCAAAGAACTCAATGCCGACCTCGTCATCGTCGGTCGCGGTCACGCCCAGGGTGCCGTCTCACGCCTCTGGTCAGACCTCTACGACGTCATCCGCGAATCCCCCTGTCCCGTCCTCAGTATCTAGGAACTACCATGCCCAACCTCACGCTCGATTTCGCTGACATCAGTCTTGCAGACATCCCACGCGTAGGTGGCAAGAATGCCTCCCTCGGCCAGCTCTTCAATCGCCTCAAACCGTTGGGCCTGGGCGTCCTCGATGGCTTCGCCCTCACCGCTCAGGCCTATCGTGACTTCCTCGATACCACCGGCCTCAGAGCTCGTCTTGACGCAAAGCTCGCGGGCCTCAAGCCAGAGAACCTTGCAACCCTCGCTTTGTGTGGTGCCGAGTGCAGACACATGATCCTGGCCGAACCCATTCCACCCTCAATAGCAACAGAGATCCATGACGCCTACAAGCGCCTCATGCACCGTCTCAATCGCACCGCAGAGATGGCCGTCCGATCTTCTGCAACCGTAGAGGACCTCCCCGATGCCTCCTTCGCCGGCCAGCAGGAAACCTTCCTCAACGTCTCCGGCGAAGCCGCCCTGCTTGAAGCCATCCGTGCCTGCTTTGCCTCCTGCTTCACAGACCGCGCCATCAGCTACCGCGCCCGTCATAACTACGATCACCTCTCTGCTGCCGTCTCAGTCGGAGTCCAACCCATGGTCCGCTCAGACAAAGCCACCTCGGGCATTATCTTTACCCTTGATCCGGAATCCGGCTTCCGCGATGTCACCGTGGTTGCAGGCTCTTACGGCCTCGGCGAATACATTGTCCAGGGCGTTATCAATCCCGACGAATGGATCGTCTTCAAACCCACCCTGCCCACCGCCGCCTGCCCCATCATCAGCCGTCGCCTTGGCTCAAAAGAACTTCGCCTCGTCTATGCGCAAGGCCAGCAAACCACCATCCGCGAGGCCGTCCCAATCGAAGCACGCTCCAGCTTCTGCCTTACCGACGCTGAAGTCCTCACCCTCGCCCGCTGGGCAGGCCAAGTCGAAGCTCACTACTCCGAAGTCAACGGCCATCCCACACCAA
>JAPKYY010000589.1 GCA_026394095.1 Acidobacteriota bacterium
TCATACAAAAACCATGGGATAGCCATCCTTTCGGCAAGTGCAAGGGGCTCTCTGCCGGCAGTGCCAAGAAGAGCATCTAATCGGTTTCGAACCCATGCATGCCTGCCCGCAGTCGTCAAATCAGATCCACCACCCATCGCCTTGCAGAGGTCCGATAGAGCCCCCATCTTTGCCACCGTCGTCATCGCCTCTGGATACATGACAGCAAGCACCCTGAAAATTTTCAAATGTGGCATTTTGGGCACAAATGGCTCAATTAGCTTTACCAATGATTCATACTGCTCGGTCAAGAATCGAACTCGTGCTTCAACTGAAGCCGGCAGCGACTTGTTTGACAGAGTTGCTACGCTGTGCCGGAACTCCCCGTTCTCTACAGCACGGTCAACGGAGATATTGCCTTGACCAACCGCTGCAACTTTATTCTCATCCCACAATTTCTTTTGGAAATCGACTGTACCCCGCTCAAATTCATCCTTCGATCTGAACCATGCAATCGTTTTCCCAAGACTTTGTAGCCATTCCCGTCCAGTAGAACTCCACTGACTTGGTCCACCAACGTCTTTGATTGCGCTCACTAGTCCTTCATCACTGGCTAGATCGTAAGTGCTCATTAATCACAGTTGTAGCATGGGGCCATTCTGTTGACAGAAAAGATTCGCCTCTATTTCCCCCAAAATCAACAACATCCAATAACCATGGTTCGTTTCCGCCACACCGCCTGATAGCTTCTCAATCGTAGGGGCGCTTTTGCGCCCCTCTTCTAATTTCAAAACTCAGAGAGAAGGATCACCATGGCTACACAAGCCCAAATCAACGCAAATCGCAACAACGCAAAGAAGTCTACCGGACCCAAAACCGCCGAAGGCCGCGCCACCTCCGCATCCAATAGCACCCGTCATGGCCTCACGGCCAACCCCACCACCATCTTCGAAAACAATCCGCGAGAACGAAGCCAATACGACACCCTCAAAGCAAAGCTCCTCCTGCAATGCCTCCCCGAAGGCGAACTCGAACTCCAAACCTTCGAGCGCTACGTCTTCGCCCTCTTCCAGTCCGACCGCGCCCGTCAAATGGAAATCGACGCCCAGGACCGCTGGTTAAACGAACCCAATAACCCCATCCACTTCCAGCAAATGCAACAAATGCTCAAGCTCGGTGCCGCGCAGGAACGCCGCGCCGATAAAGCACTCCAGGAATTCAAAAAGATCCAGACAGACCGCATCCTCGCCATGGACGTCCAGACCGAACACTACCTGCTCGAGAAAAAGGTCCCCATGCCCGCAACCTTCCCAATGTTCGATATCCGCAAAGCAGATCTATCCAAAACCAGCGCAGGCCTCCTGGCAATCCGGCTCATGGCCCTCCTGCCGGAAGCCCGCGAAATCATGGACAACCAAACGAAGCCAAAACCCTTTCCACCCATCAAGCTGGCCGACCTGAATCTAGCCAATAATCGCAGCTAGATCAGCCACAGTCACTGCCGCCGCCGCGTCCTTGTCTACCAACTCAAGAAACGCCTTCGCCGCATGGCTCAACGCCCGCTTCGCCGGATACACCAGTCGGATCTTACGCTCGACGTCCAGTTCTTTCACCCGTACCTCGCGCAGTAACCCGGCTTCCAGCTCCGGCTCCACACACATCTTTGGCAGAAAAGCCACGCCCTCGTTCCGCTGCACCAGCCGCCGGATCGTCTCAACCGTTGGCATCTCCACGTCCATATTCAGAGGCACGCGATGCCGCTGAAACTCGCGCA
>JAPKYY010000524.1 GCA_026394095.1 Acidobacteriota bacterium
GCGGCGGCCGTCGGGACGGCAAGGCAAAATTCACTAGCCCCGATCCGCTGGTTCACGCCGATCGCGATGAAACCGTTTCCCATCACGACATCATGGAAGACCTCGCAAAACGTACCGGTGGCCGGGCCTTTTACTCCTCCAACGACATCGCAAAATCGATTCGTGAAGCGATTGACGATTCAGGGGATAACTATGTGCTTGGCTACTATCCAGCCGATTACGAAGACAATGGCCGCTACCGCCGCCTTCAGGTCAAGACGTCCAGGCCCGGAATCTCCTTGCGGCATCGTGACGGCTATTATGCCTCTGAGCTCAAGCCTCAAAAAGACCAGCAGCAACGCGAGGCAATGTGGGATCTGATGTCCGGGCCACTCTCCATAAGTGCGATCCCGATGGCGGTTCAATGCGAAAGTCTGGCAGACCGCCTCCGGGTGACATTGCGTCTTGATGCCACAGCACTCACCATACCTGAACTCAAGGGCCGCTGGGCAGGCGAGTTTGAAGTTGTGCTTCTTTATCTAGATGCAAAAGGGCAGGGCAAAGGTGGCTCGGAAAAATCAATCCCTTTTGATTTATCCACAGCAGACAGGGATAAAGCGTTGGCTTCAGGTTTCAATTATCAACTGGAGCTTCCGCTCATTGAAGGCGCAAAGATCCTGGCCGTTGGTATCAAAGACTCAGCAAGCGGGCGCGTGGGCGCGATGCAAATTGAAATGAGCAAGCTCTCGAACTAAGCGTATTTCGTCCACACCTGAATCCGGTTGGCCACATCCATCCCCTGCTTCAAAAATTCTTGAGCTACAGACTCAGGTTTCTCAGGGTCCATTGCATAAACCGATGTCACCACCGCCACGTTCACGAATTTGCTGCTCATGTACGGAATGAAGGGGATCTTTTCACCATTCACTTCATTGATTGTTTCGCCTGTGTATTGAATCGCCTGTAGAACCGCCCGAGCCGCTGAACCATCCGGCACTCGTTCGGCAAAGTCCCCAGCTTTCTTGCGGTTTTCATCGACGGGCTGCCCAATCCAGGCTTCTGCTAGCGCAAGCGCCTGAATCTCGGCTGGGTCGTTCTTGGGCAAGGATGCCTTGCGGGCACAAAACCAGGCCCACCAGATGCTTTCTCTCGGGGTGATCGCATGACTGAGGTAGGCGATCGCTTCCATCCAGAAATGCTTTTCCACCAATAGCTCACCGTATTGTCGTGCATTCTGCGACGAGGCAAGAAGGTCTTTGGCTGGCACCTTGATCTGTGCGAGTTGGCTGAGTTCCGTAGTATTTTTGGCTGTCATATTTTACGAGTTCTGAATGATCACGCCCGCCTTCATCTGGATCATTCCGGCGTTCATGGAAATGGTGGAACCGCCAATTTTTAGCTCGATGCTCATCGGGGTCATTGTGATGGTGGAACCACCACACTCCATCTTGATTTCCTGCGCGGCCTTCTCGCTGATCTTGCCTGCGCTGGCCTCCAGGCTGTTATTCCCAACAGACACCGTAATCGTCCGGTTGCCTTGTTCGATCTTGGTGATCTGATCTTTCTTCTGTACCGTAATGGTGTGCTGCTCTTCGATCACCTCATCGAAATTCTTCTGGGCATGCAGATAAACCTGCTCGCTACCCTTCTTGTCCTCAAAGCGAAATTCATTGAAGTCGGCCGAACCACCACCCGGGCTTGATCTCGACTTGAAACCCGATTGAGTCTTGTTGTCCGGCAGCCCATAAGGAGGCATCTGCTGGTCGTTGTATACCCGACCGGTAATGATCGGGCGATCCGGGTCCCCTTCGAGGAAACTAACGATTACTTCCTGTCCAATGCGTGGAATTGATATCTGCCCCCAGTTTGCACCAGCCATCGTGTTGGAAATGCGAATCCAGTGAGATGAATTGTCGTCCCGCTTGTTCTTGCGATCCCAGTGGAATTGCACCTTCACGCGGCCGTACTTGTCGCAATGGATCTCATTGCCTGCAGGGCCGCACACGATCGCCGTTTGCACGCCATGAATCATCGGTTTGGGGTGTATGCGGGCTGGCCGGTAAGGCACCTTCATCGGGATCGCCGACAAGCCAATCCGTGCTGTGCTGCTCTGGCCTCCGGGCCCGTCGTCCATCACACTTTGTCTGCACTCGATGCTACTGCTGAGCGCAATATAGGAAGTATTCACCTGAGGATCGAAATGGTCGGTTACCTCAAAGCGAAAGCCTGGCAACAAAGTGGTTGAGATCGTATCCAGGTGGATGATGCGTAGATTGGCTTCCTGCTCTTCCAGCCGCAGCCTCGCATAGCGTTCCCCATCGCTTTTGGTTGTATAAAAGCCGGGGTAATCATAAACTTCAGCCATGCGTTTACCGGAAGTCGACGCAAGCAGACTGACAGAACTCTTCTCGAAGTTGAAATCCTGAAACGTCATCTTGCCGGTGTGGATAGAAACCGATTGTTCCAGGTTGTCGATGACACCATCCTCAGCTCCAGAAATCGTCCCCTTGCCGTAAGGCAATTTGTGCAGATGCGGGCTATTCTGAGTAGCCGAGTTTGTGTCTGCAAACACCAGTTGGTGGCGTTGTTCGGTGTGTTCAAACCAGTAGAATATTCCCTCTTCTTCGAGCAGTCTGGAAATGAAATTGAAGCTGGTCTCGCGGTACTGAACCGTAAACTCACGAATCGGCAGAGTAGCCTGCACCTTAAACTCAAAATTCGTAACACCGTGCTCGCGCAGCACTTCCTTGACGATGTCCACCGCTGTCTTCTTGAGGTAATGTCGGCATTCGGTTTCCAGATTGAGAAACCAAAGCGAGGGCACCACTGTTGCTTCCCAAAAGTAGACGGGCTTTAGTTCTGGTTCTACACCAAGCAGTTTCGTTCGCTGGATCAGGCCATGAATGATCCGGTCTGGTATACCATCTCTACGCAGCTTCAAAACGATTGGCTTGCGTAGCAAATCTTCGTCGTCGATAGACTTGTCGTAGGTTGCCATTACAACCCGGTAATTGTACGTATTGGAAACAAACTCGCTTCCGTCGAGGGTCATCAACGCGAATTTGTCCTTCCCCAGATGGGGAATCAATACTTCGTAAGGGAATTTTTCTTGCTTGATTGGCATGGCGTCGAATCTACAGTCTATAGATATAGCGCCACCCGTGGGGCAAATGGGTCAATCCGTCTAACGAATGGCGATCCGGACTCGATTTGCGTCGATCCCGGAAACTCGAAGTACCACCTCAACTGCGCCTCGCCCGGTAAGGCTGCGAGGAATCTGGACGTTGATCTGATCCACCCCCGGGAATTGTCACTGGTTGCCGGCAAAGCTCACGGGAGCGTTTACTCCCCCGATCGTGGCTGTCACCTGGTTGAGTGCAAACCGGTTTCGAATGCCGGTTCCATAAAGTAGTAAAAAGATCTGGTCGCCTTCAGGGCCAAGGTCAATCGGGTTGGGCACCAGTTGGCCGTTCTCTACCGTCACTACTGGTTCTACAGTCTGGACTCCCTCGCGCACCCGCAACACATTTGCCGCCGCAAGATTGGCACCAGCGACAAATACGGACGGTGAAACCCGCCGAATCAAAACAGGCCCAGTCGACAGAGTTCCCGATCCGCTGGCAATCTGGACGCTCGCTGTGATGTTGGTCTCCTCGGAATAGACCTCACCGGGAATCAACAAGTTCACCTGTCCGGGAGAAACAAAGGAGAGGCGAGCCGGGTATGTGTTTCCTTGTGCATCGCGCACTTTGGCGGTGGTGCCTGCCAGCGATTCAGACCAGCTAGCCGATGGCGTCGATGCAGTCGAGGTGGCAAGCCCCGTGCCATAAACCGACACGATGCTGTTGGGTGCCGCCGGTAGGGCTTGAGAGCTGGCAGCCGACACGACAGTGGCATTGTTCTGTGTAGGAAAATTCGATGGCAGCAGCAAAACAAAAGATTCCGCCCCTGGCACCAGCACAGCGATGTCTGTTTTCTTGTCGTTGTTGAGTTGAACAGGAATGATCGAACCACCGCCCGGGATACTGAGCGCGTTTCCAAAACTGCCATCGCCCCGTCCTCGATAAAAGTTGACGTCGCCTGCGTTACTGGAGTTGATGGCATCGATTGTGCCATCTCCATCGACATCCTCGAAGAAGAGATTGTTGATGCTCACAAACACGGTCCCTTCCCGGTACCCACCGCCTGCTTGACCCAACTGAACTCGCACCGTGTCAAAAGAGAGCTGCGGCACCACACTGTAGACGATGTCGGGGATCTTGTCGTTGTTTAAATCGGTGACCGCAAGAATACTACTGCTCGCATCCGAAACTCCAATGGTCAGCACGTCGGAAGGGGCACGAAAGGTGCCGTCGGCTTGCCCCAGGTACTGCACCAGCACAGGTCGCCTGCCATTCCGCACACTTAGCGCCGTCCCGGTCATCACCAGCAGATCCTGGAGGCCATCCCCGTTGACATCGCCAAGAATCGCGTTCAACACTCCGTTGGGAACCGCCAAATTCGCCACTGGCCTGAAGCTGCCTGTGGCCGTCCCTACCAGGCTATGCACCACATTCGTGCCCACAATGGCGATGTCGCCGCGCTTGTCATTGTTGAAGTCCCCCGCAAGCAAGCGATAGCTGGCGAAGTCGTTCGTGGGTTGATCCCAAACGCGCGCCGGAGCCGCAAATGTACCGTTGCCATTGTTGATCAGAATCGAACAGGTGGCCCCAACCCCTGTG
>JAPKYY010000885.1 GCA_026394095.1 Acidobacteriota bacterium
CGCAAGATGATTCTAAAGGCTTATGGTGCCGATCTGATTTTGACCGATCCTGGGGCAGGTTCTGACGGAGCGATTCTGAAGTGCCGCGAAGTCTACGAATCGGATCCTGACCGCTATTTCTACCCCGACCAGTACAACAATCATGCCAACTGGAAGGCGCACTACGAAACGACCGCTCCTGAGATCCTGAACCAGACCAGCTATGGCATAACGCACTTTGTCGCGATGCTCGGCACTAGCGGTACCTTCACCGGCACGGCGCGGCGATTGAAGCGTGAGCTTCCCATGGTTAAGTGCATCTCTGCCCAGCCGGATCAGGGCTTTCATGGCATTGAAGGCACCAAGCACATGCCGTCGGCGATTATCCCCGGAATCTACGACAAAGACCTGGCTGATGAGAATCTCTGGATCTCAACCGAATCCTCTTATGAGATGACGCGGCGGTTGGCGCGCGAAGAGGGATTGCTGGTGGGGATTTCTGCTGGAGCCAACGTTGTAGCGGCGACAAAAGTAGCAGCGGCGATGGCCGAAAAAGGCGAGACTGGAGTAGTGGTGACGATCCTTTGTGACGGCGCCGCTAAATACTTGAGCGAACCCTTCTGGAATGATTGAGCTTTCAACTGAGGCGTGGGCCGTTATGGTCGAACACGCACAAAACTGCTATCCCAATGAATGCTGCGGCATTCTGATCGGCTCTGAGGCCGATGGCAAACGCCATGCGACCCTAGCCGTGGCTTGCCGTAATGCCTATGAAGGCGAACAAAAAGATCGCTTCGAGATCGACCCGCGTGACCAGATTGCGGCTGAGCGCAAGTCTCGCGAGTTGTCGCTTGGCGTGCTTGGATTCTTTCACTCGCACCCGGACGAGGGTGCTTACTTCTCCCAGACTGATTTGAAAAACCACTGGCCTTTCTATTCGAACGTCGTCATGAGTGTGCGCGCTCGTGTTGTCAGCGATGCAAAATGCTTCCGCGTCGACGTCGATCAAACGGCCAGCCAAGAAGAGGAACTGATGTGGCCAAAATCCTGATCCCGACGCCCCTGCGGCAGTTTACCGGTGGAGCTGATACCGTCGAAGCCAGTGGCGCAACTGTAGGCGAACTGCTCACCGCGCTCACCACCAATCACCCCGACATCAAGAAGAATCTCTTCAACGATGAGGGTAAGCTGCGCAGCTTCGTCAATATCTATGTAAACGACGAAGATATCCGCTACCTGTCGAAGGAAGCGACCGAAGTCGCAGCCGGTGATACTGTCTCGATCATTCCGAGCATTGCCGGAGGACGCTAGTGTATGGCGACCACTTTAACTAACGAAGAAATACAGCGCTATTCGCGGCACCTGATCCTGCCGGAAGTGGGCGTGGATGGGCAGATCAAGCTGAAGGACGCGAAGGTGCTGCTGGTGGGCACGGGCGGACTTGGCGCGCCGCTTGCTCTCTATCTTGCTGCCGCTGGTGTTGGAACGATTGGTCTGGTCGATTTTGACGTCGTCGATGCTTCAAACCTGCAGCGTCAGGTGATTCACGGCACTAAAGATATCGGGCGACCCAAGATTGATTCAGCTGCCGAGAGCATGCTTGATATCAACCCGAATCTGAAGATCGTGAAGCATGAAGTTCCGCTGACGAGCGAGAACGCCAAAGAGATCGTCGAACAGTACGACATGGTGGCCGATGGAACGGATAACTTCCCGACCCGCTATCTGGTAAACGATGTTTGCGTTTTGACGGGTAAGCCTAACATTTATGGCTCGATCTTTCGCTTTGAAGGTCAGGCATCTGTTTTTGCTACCGACGATGGCCCCTGCTATCGCTGTCTCTATCCTGAGCCACCGCCTCCGGGCCTGGTTCCGAGTTGCGCCGAGGGCGGCGTACTGGGCATTTTGCCGGGTGTGATTGGGCTCATTCAGGCAACTGAAGTCGTCAAGATGATTCTTGGTATCGGCCAGACCTTGCAGGGTCGGCTGATGTTATATGACGCCCTGAACATGAAGTTTCGCGAGTTGAAGCTTCGCCGCAACCCGGATTGCCCCTCGGGTAAATGCTCTGTAGTTAAGGATCTTATCGATTACAAGCAGTTTTGCGGGATTCCTGAAGCGCCTCCTGCACCTGTAGCTAGTACGGGAGACTTAGAAGTGACTGAGGTAAAGTCGATGATCGACTCAGGGGAAGACTTTATTCTCGTAGATGTTCGGGAAGCCCATGAGTACCAAATTGCGTCTATTCCTAAGGCAACTCTAATTCCTTTGGGCCAACTGCCGATGAGATTAAGTGAGCTGTCGAAAGACTCTAATATAGTCTGTCACTGCAAAAGTGGCATGCGAAGCGCAAAAGCCGTCGATTTGTTGAAACAAAATGGCTACACGCGTGTTAGAAACATGAAAGGGGGCATCTTAGCCTGGAGTGACAAAGTGGATTCAAGCGTTCCGAAGTACTAGTCGTAATACTAGCCTCTGTCTATTGACGGGGCTCTTTGTGCTGGGTTCGCTAACGTCCATCAAAACCCAAGTTGAAGATCCCGTATACTTTCGCTACAACGATACAAGTGGCTGGCTAATTGGCAACGATCAGTTTAGTGCCCGCTTCCGGATGGAAGCAAATTCTACTTTCCGTTGGGTAAACCTGACGGATTCTTTTGGTGCTGTGCTGTGGGAAGGCTCGCAGGCCGAACCGAGCAGCCCGATCGATCTGAGGATCGACAACACGATCATTAATGCCAAGACCCCCCTCCGGCTTGTCGGCCAGCGGGGTTTTGTTACGCCCAAGGGCGGCAAGGGCCTGGCGATTTCGTTTCGCGATATGGCGCAACTCTACGAGTTTGAGTTGTTATTCGAGATTCATGCCGGCCACCCCATCCTCCATCAACAGCTTCGGGTGAAGAATTTGCGCGGGACGCGGGTCTATCTTCGGGCAAACGACATAGTCTCCTATGCTCCCAGAATTGAAGACGTAGATTACCGTGTGTTTCGGGTGAACCAGTGGAGTGTTCTCAATGGCGGACGCAACTTTGAGACGCTCAGCACCACATTGAACCAACGGCTACAGCGCGTCACGATGGTAACCGGTGCCGGTGGGCTGCAGTGTACCTGGGTTGCCATCGCCAAACCTGACAATGTAGGACTAATTGCCGGGTGGGAATTTGATGGCCGGGCGGATGCTCTGATCCAGCGCAACGATTCCATCCTCGACATTGGTGTCAATGTCGCCAGCCTGATGCATCCTGTGGAGCCGCAGACCTGGTACGAGGCGCCTGCTTCTTTTGTCGGCGTTTTTGTCGGGGACTGGGACGAGGCTGGTTACCGCACGCAGCGATATGCGGAAGCTGCGCTTGCCCCGAAGGTGGAAGACCCGAAATTTCCATACATTGCCTGGGACAGCTGGGGCTATGAAAAGGCAATTGATGAAGTGAAGCTGCGCCGTGAAGCTGATCTCGCCGCCGCCAGTGGTGCAGAACTCTTTATTGTCGATCTTGGATGGGCCAAGCAGATGGGCGACTGGGAAGCCGACCCCGAGAAGTTCCCAAGCGGGATGCGTGCCTTCTCAGACTATGTTCATTCCAAGGGCATGAAGTTTGGTCTTCACTACGTGATTAGCGAAGCAATGGCCGACTCCAAGGTACTTCAGGATCATCCCGACTGGGCCTGTTCTACAAATTACAATTACCACGGGGCAAAATCTCTTGCACTTGGTCATAAACCGGTGCAGGACTGGGTGATCGAACAGGGTGTTCGCATCATTCGCGACTACAACGTCGACTGGATTCTGCAGGACGGCCAGACGATGGTGAAGCAGTGCACCAACTCCGGTCTGAGTTATGATCCGCGGGACTGGAACTATTCTGGCGACGAAGGGCTGAACCGGATTCTTCGCGAGATCCAGGCCCAAACCCCCGGTGTGGTTTGGGAGAACTGTGCAAATGGTGGCAACATGATGACCTTCAGCATGGTGCGCAACTACGTCACGTCGATTACCAACGATGCTTCGGGCTCGCTTGGTGCTCGTCAGGGCTTGTTCGGTGCGAGTTTTCCATTTCCACCACGCTATACCGATCGCTATATGCCCGATGTGCCCATGACCGACTACAACACACGCAGCTTCATGTTTGGCGGGCCATGGATCATGATGAATCGCCTGGCTGATCTCAATCCCGATGCATTGAATTTTCTCAAAAACGAAATTCAAAGCTACAAAGCGATGCGTGGATCGATTACCGATGGCAAGGTTCTTCACCTTACGCTGCGCCCTGCCCTGGGCCGCACCGATGCCATCCAGAGCTACAACCCGGCTCTTGACGAAGCAATCGCTGTTGTCACCAGGGATGCTGCTATTTCCGATCGTTATACCCTGCGATTCCGGGATCTTATGCCCGCCAATACCTACCGTGTCAGCTTTGCCGACGATCGACGGATTTTCACAATGACCGGTGACCAGCTCATGCGCAGCGGCGTTAGTGTTAACCTTCCAGAGCGTGAATCTGGAGAAATTGTCTACGCCCGGCGGATGGTCCAGTAGCCGTCCGCTGCTGGCTCTGGTTTTCTTTCTATCCCTCTTCTGCCTCGGTGGCCCCTCTACGCAGATCGCAACTGCGCCGCTGGATCCAATCCTCGCTACCCCAGCCCAGGATGAGGCTCTTTACAGCCACGGGATTCTGCGCATGGCTGCGGGGGAGGATTGGCTCACCCCGCGTTTTCTGGGACGTCCCCTGCTGGTTAAGCCACCACTTCTGCAATGGCTGAGTGCTGTCTCGATCAAAATCTTCGGCTCGCAGCTCTGGGCTCTTCGCTTGCCGGGTATCCTGGCTGCTGCCGCTATCCTTACGATCGTGTTTCATGCTACTGGGCCGGTGGGTTGGCTACTGCTTGTTTCGACGTCGTTGTGGCGCTCGCGGGCAGGACTGGTGCTGATGGACGATCTGTTAACTGTCTTCTATCTGGTTGCGATTCTCCAGTTTGCCCGTGATCCCAAACTCACGCTTCGCTGGGCGGGCTACTTCGTAGGAGGAGCAGTGGGCCTCGCAATCATGACCAAGTGGTTTGCCGGGGTTTTGCCCCTAGCTTTATTTTTGTGGGCTCGCCCGCCGCTCCGCCGCTGGATCGAAGCGAGTATCGCAATCCTCGTTGTCGCATTACCCTGGCACCTATATCAATTCACCGTCAACCCTACAGCTACCGCAACACTACCTACCTTGCCCCTCTTGCACCCGCTCTGCTGCTCTGCCACAGGGGCTGGATTCATTGGGGCTTTGCGCCTTTGGCTCTTGCCGGCTTTCTCAGCTATCCAGTTCCTCTACCCCAATCACCGATCAGTAATGAATTCCAGGGCAGGGAAGTTCTGCATCTTGACCCTGACGATCAGCTCCGCACTACGCTCTTTCCGGGGGCCACGGTGCGCTATATTTTCCTGGTCGAGCACCTTCCGCCAAACGGGCCGCTGGACTTTGAAAGACTTGGGATTGCGAGCTCTGTTTCTGAGTTCCTCAAATCGCCAGAAGCAAAGGTCGATGCAGTGCTGGCTGCGAATCTGGATCAATTGCGTATCTTGATCGAATCGAGCCCGGGACGTGATTTCATCCTTGCGCCAAAGGTTTGGCAGATCCTCAAGCTGAATTGTCCGCATGAGGTTCGGCAGGGCGCAAAAGTGTGGCTTCGCAGCCGTCAGCCTCAGGCAGGTCCCAGACCGAACTTTTTCCCATTAATTCCAAAAGCATGATATTTTAATATCGAAATCTGACGTTGTAAGCGCTGCTGCAATTCGGGCGTTGTCAGGCCTAAAGTATTTTGAGGAAATCCATGAGAACCACTCCGCTGCGATCCAATCGCTTTCTGTGGCTTTGTCTGTTGACTGCGATGATATTCGCAAGCGCAACGCAGAGCTCCGCCCAGACCTTGTATGGCTCCATTGTTGGCACAATTACCGATGCCTCCAATGCTTCCATCCCCGACGCAACCGTCACCATCAAAGGCAAAGACACGGGCGTAAACCGAACCACGACTACCAATTCCGAAGGCGGATTCACTATCCCCACCATTCAAGGTGGTATTTACACCATTGAAGTGAAGAAAGATGGCTTTCGCGTCTCCCGCCAGGACAATATCGAGATCACAGCCAACACAGTCTCCCGTCTCGATCTCAAGCTTACCGTTGGCCAGGTAAGCGAATCGGTGACAATTGAGGCGAATGCGGCCGTTCTCCAAACGGATCGTTCTGAAGTTCGTGCCGAAATCACTTCAAAGACCCTTACTGAGCTGCCGGTAGCAAA
>JAPKYY010000075.1 GCA_026394095.1 Acidobacteriota bacterium
CGGCACCTGCTCCCCCCGCAGCCCCAGCCAACAACACCTCCAGCGATCTCATCGCCCGTGCCTCAGCTCCTCCCAAAGAACTCGGGCCCGCAGAACAGCTGGTCCCCCTCCGTGGCACCGCCGCCCGCATTGCCGAGAACATGAACCTCTCGCTCGCCGTGCCCACCGCCACCAGCCAGCGCTCCATCCCGGTCAAAGTAATCGACGAAAACCGCACGCTCATCAACCAGAGCCGCACCATGGCGGGCAAGAGCAAGATCTCTTACACCCACATCATTGCCTACGCGATCAACAAAGCTCTCCAGAATTTCCCCAACGTCAACAGCGCCTACGCTGAGTCTGACGGCCAGCCCTTCCGCTGGGTCAAAGGCCAGGTCAACCTCGGCATCGCCATCGACGTCGCCGGCAAAGACGGCACCCGCTCCCTCGTTGTCCCCAACATGAAGAACACGGGGCAGTTGAACTTCCAGCAGTTCCTCGCCTCCTTCGACGAGCTGGTCAAAAAGGGCCGCACCGGCAAACTCGCCCTGCCAGACTTCCAGGGCACCACCATCTCGCTCACCAATCCCGGCACAGTCGGCACCCTCGGTTCAGTTCCCCGCCTCATGCCCGGCCAGGGCGCCATCATCGCCACCGGTGCGATCGACTACCCGGCCGAATACCAGGGCGTCCGCCCAGAAACCCGCTCCATGCTTGGCCTCAGCAAGGTCATGATGATGAGCTGCACCTATGACCATCGCGTCATCCAGGGTGCAGAAAGCGGCATGTTCCTCGCCCGCTTGCAAGACCTCCTCAACGGTGCCGACGGCTTCTACGAAGGCATCTTTGCAGACCTCAAGCTCCCCTTCCGTCCCGTCGCATGGCAAACCGATCAGGCCGTGGCCCTGCTCCCCGGCGTTAGCTCCGGCAAGATCACTGCTGAATCCTCCAAGGCCGCAGCGGCCCTTCAGCTCATCCATGCCTACCGCGTCCGCGGCCACCTGATCGCTGATCTCAACCCCCTCGGCGTTGAGCCCCAATACCACCCGGAACTCGACCCCGCCACTTACGGCCTCTCCATCTGGGATCTCGACCGCGAATTCATCACCGGCAACCTCGGTGTCTCCACCGGCCTCGGTGGCGTACCCGGTGTCAGCACTCTTCGGGAAACGCTGGAAACTCTCCGCCGCACCTATTGCAATAAGGTCGGTATTGAGTACATGCACATCCAGTACCCCGACCAGAAGGCCTGGCTGCAAAATCGTATGGAGCCGCCAGTCATTCATGCTCCTCTCGAAGAATCCACCAAACGCCGCATCCTCGAACGTGTCCTCCAGGCCGAACTCTTCGAGCAATTCCTTCACATGCGTTTTGTCGGCGCCAAGCGCTTCTCCCTTGAAGGCGGCGAATCCACCCTCGCTATCCTCGACGAGCTGATCGAACGCAGCGCCAACTCCAACGTCCACGAAGTAGTCATCGGCATGGCCCACCGCGGCCGCCTCACCGTCCTCGCCAACACCGTCGGCAAGCGCATGGCCCAAATCTTCAGCGAGTTCGAAGGCAACATCGACCCCAACTCGACGCAAGGCTCCGGCGACGTCAAGTATCACCTCGGTGCCTCCAGCGTCCGCACCTCCTCCAAGGGCAAAGAAGTCGTAGTTAGCCTCGCCCCCAATCCAAGCCACCTCGAAGCGGTTAACCCGGTTGTCGAAGGTATCGTCCGCCCCAAGCAGGAGCGCCTCGGCGACACCAAACGCGAGCGCGTAATCCCCGTCCTAATCCACGGCGACGCAGCCTTCGCCGGACAAGGGGTTGTAATGGAAACCCTCAACCTCTCTCAGCTTGAGGGCTACACAACCGGCGGCACCATCCATCTGGTCATCAACAACCAGATCGGCTTCACCACCAATCCTCAGGACGCTCGCTCCTCCAGCTACTGCACCGACATCGCCCGCATGGTGCAGGCACCCATCTTCCATGTCAACGGCGACGATCCGGAAGCCTGCTTCCGCGTTGCCCAGCTTGCCTTCGACTTCCGTCAGGAATTCAAGCGAGACGTAGTCATCGACATGATCTGCTACCGCAAGCATGGCCACAACGAAGGTGACGATCCTTCCTACACCCAGCCTCTGATGTACCGGTTGATCAAGAACCACCCCTCGGTCACCGCCATCTACAGCGATCGCCTCATCCGCGAAGGCCTCCTCAATGCCGCCGAGCTCGAATCCATCAAGAAGCGCATCCAGGCCCGCATGGA
>JAPKYY010000006.1 GCA_026394095.1 Acidobacteriota bacterium
TGATCCGCTCGGGGCGCGGCACGGGCAGTTGCAGAGTGGGGGAGGACGCGGGCCAGTGCCGGAACTGCTGCTGCCAGTACTGGGATTTCATCTCATCGGAAAGCGCCTGCTGGTAGCCCGCGTCAAAGGCGCAAGCTACGCAGACATTTTGGCCGCGATGGCAACCCTCCGCCCGGCCCTCGATTTGTTCTTTGAAAAAGTGCTGGTTAACGCGCCGGATTTGGCCGTGCGTGAGAATCGGCTAACATTGTTATTTGGCCTTAAGACAGAGTTTTCGGGTATTGCCGAATTCTCAGAGATAGTTCCCAAGACACAGGAGACCCACACTTCATGAAGAAGTACGTCTATTCGTTCGGCGGCGGCACTGCCGACGGCGACAAGAGTATGAAAGACCTTCTCGGCGGCAA
Source organism: Acidobacteriota bacterium (assembly GCA_026394095.1). Taxonomy (GTDB): domain Bacteria; phylum Acidobacteriota; class Terriglobia; order Bryobacterales; family Bryobacteraceae; genus Bryobacter. Next base: position 408 of record JAPKYY010000006.1, read on the forward strand.
AGGTGCAAACCTCGCCGAGATGTGCCGTTACGGCTTGCCCGTTCCCGGCGGATTCACCATCGCGACGGAAGTTTGCAACATCTACTTCCAGAATGGCAACAAGGTCCCCAAAGACATCCAGCTCGAGCAGCACGATGCGCTTGCCAAGCTGGAAGCTCTCATGGGCAAGAAGCTGGGCGATGCAAACGATCCGCTCCTTCTCAGCGTACGTTCGGGTGCCAAGTTCTCCATGCCCGGCATGATGAACACCATCCTGAACCTCGGCTTGAACGACCTCACCACCGAAGGCCTGGCCAAGAAGAGCGGCAACGATCGTTTTGCTTACGATTGCTACCGCCGCTTCATCCAGATGTTCGGCGAAGTCGCCCTCGGCATCGAGATGGAACACTTCGATCACATCTTCGACGCAATGAAGAAGAAGCGCAAGATCAAGGTCGATTCCGACATCACTGCCGCTGACCTCAAGCTGATCATCGAAGACTACAAGAAGCTCGTCAAGAAGGAAACCAAGAAGGACTTCCCGCAGGACGCCCACGTCCAGCTCGACATGTCCCGCGACGCTGTTTTCCGCAGCTGGCACAACGACAAGGCTGTCTACTATCGCAAGATGGAACGCATCCCTGACGACATCGGCACCGCCTGCACCGTGCAAGCCATGGTATTCGGCAACATGGGCGACGATTGCGGCACCGGCGTAGGCTTCACCCGCGACCCCGGTAGCGGCGAAAAGGTCTTCTACGGCGAGTTCCTCATCAACGCACAGGGCGAAGACGTTGTGGCCGGTATCCGTACCCCGCAACCCATTGCTGACCTCCAGAAGGTCATGCCTGCTGCCTTCAAAGAACTCAAAGAGATCACCACCAATCTCGAAAAAGCCTACAAAGACATGCAGGACTTCGAATTCACCATCGAATCCGGCAAGCTCTACATGCTTCAGACCCGCAACGGTAAGCGCACCGGCCCCGCCGCAGTTCGCGTAGCTGTTGAGATGGTCAAGGAAGGCCTGATCCCGAAAGAAGAAGCGATCATGCGCGTGGCCCCCAGCCAGCTCGATCAGCTCCTCCACCCGGTATTCGACACTGCCAGCCTGAAGTCGCTCGTGAAGCTCAGCAAGGGCATCGCAGCCAGCCCCGGCGCCGGTGGCAAGAGCTCCCACGCTGCCGTCGTAGCACGCGGCATGGGCCGCCCCTGCATCGTCGGCGCTGGCTCAATCTCGATTGACGAAAAGGGCAAGAAGTTCACCGTCAAGGTGGGCGACAAAACCATCACCGTCAAGGAAGGCGACTTCATCTCGATCGACGGCACCACCGCTGACGTGTACCTCGGCCAGTCCAAGACTGTCGAACCCAACACCAAGAGCGGCGTCCTCGCCGAGTTCATGAAGTGGTCTGACGAATTCCGTGGCACCTTCGGTGTCCGCGCCAACGCTGACATCCCCAAGGACGCCAAGGCAGCCCGCAACTTCGGAGCAGAAGGCATCGGCCTCTGCCGCACAGAGCACATGTTCTTTGCTGAAGACCGTCTGCCCTTCATGCAGGCCATGATCATGGCCCGCGACGAAAAGACCCGCCGCGCCGCCCTGCTCAAGCTCCTGCCCATGCAGCGCAAGGATTTCGCCGGTCTCTTTGAAGCAATGGAAGGCTTCCCCGTCGTCATCCGCACCCTCGATCCTCCTCTCCACGAATTCCTCCCCAAGCGCGAAGACCTGATGGTAGCTATCGCCAAGCTGCCTCATGCTGG
>JAPKYY010000566.1 GCA_026394095.1 Acidobacteriota bacterium
GGTAGGTGCGGGTGCACCCGTCCCCACTGTGATTTGGTGAAAATCCGGGCTTTTGGGGTTTTGCGCTAAGTTATAGATTCTGAGTGACTTGGGGCATGGTGCCGGATTTGATCGGGAAGTCTGGTGGTCCGCTGAAGCTGCCAATAGGCTAGAAAACCTCAAAAACATTGAGGAAAATTGCAGGATAGCGCTGGGACAGGCCAGGCTGAGGACATTCCAGTACTGGAACAAGAGTAGCCGTTCCAATGATTTCGACGGCAGGTGCCGCTGTGTTAATCCCGGTGGCAAGGGCGTAGAACGAAGGATTGGTAATTGGCTCCTCCGGGAATGAGACGTTTGAGGTCACTGTTTCGGATTTGCCGCAGGTGTTCCCAATTTTCCCAAATATGCACAGCCGGCCATTCGGATCTGTATACTTGAGCGGATTGTTCCGAACGTACCCATAGAGATTCCAACTTTGCGGGTCGCCAGTGAACTGGTCAGCGAACGGGGCGTCCGGGCTGGTAAACCGCCCCTGCGCCGCCGACATGTACCGAGCCCCGAAGTAATCCAGGCCCGTTTCGGCGTCCCGTTCTTTACCCGTGAAGCGAACCTTGTCCTTCAGCTCAGCGTCGCTCCCCGAGTAGTTCTGCGCGACTGTCCGGCCACCAGCCAGCTTGAGGTCTTCTCCAAAAGGTGCATAATCATAGCGGCGCACAACATTTCTGTCTTTGTCAGTGACGACCCTTGTGCTTCCGAGATGATCTTGCGTGACGTAGGAAACGCCTGTGGACTCGACGTCCGCGCTATCCTCCATCAGCAAGTTGCCGCTGACATCGTAGGCGAAATAGGCTGGCACGGCTCCGGTTCTTTTTACTCTTCTTCCGAAACCGTCATAGACGTAGCCGGTGATTGCGCCGAATCTGTTCGACTCGTAGATGCGATTCTCGCCGTCATAGCTGAGGTCATGAGTGCCTGGACCGGATGCGCCGGCTCCCCCTGCGAGACGCTTCAGATTGCCGGCTCCGTCGTAATTCGTCAGGCCTCCGATGGGTTGGGTGATCAGCCGGTTTGTGTTTGTATCAAAATCGGCAGCAACCGTGGCAGTAATGCTGTCTGTGTAGGGTAGAGTGTTGCCGCCGGGTGGAATCCACCGGTTGCCGTATGGATCGTACTCGAATTCCTGCTTCCAGGTTGGGGTACTAAGGCTGCCTTCTTTGACGCAGCTCAGGCGGTTCAGCTTGTCGTAGCCGTAGGTTTGCGTGAATGTCACGCCGCCCACCAGGATGTCCTGCTTCACCACGTTTCCATTATTGACCCAATTGGGGCCGCCGTTACAGGTGGTGCCATCGTAGATTAACCCGAATTCGGCTACCGAGTTCGCAATCGCTGTTGTGCCGAGCTGGGTTTTGGTGAGTTGCAACCTTGTGTTGAAATCCCACTTGGAAATCAAACCGTTGCCGAGCGTCATTTGCTTTGGTGCGCCGTGGGGATGATATTCCATCTGGCTGGCGTATACGGTTGCGCCTTTGCTGACGCTGGTGAGCTGCCCTAGGGAATTGTAGTCGTAGGTCAGGCTCCAGCCTTTGGGATAGCCGAGAGTTCGCAGTTGGTTGGCAAAATCATAGCTGTAGGTAGTAAGGTACTGCTTGGAATCCACCCGCTGCGTTGCCTGCTCTACGCGGCCCAGAGACTCGAAGCGATGGAAGGTGGTCTGGTTTGTTTCATTGGAGGGCGAACCTACTCTCACCCGTACTAGCTGCCCGATGGGATGGTTGGTGACTGTGTCCCCTGGCTGGCGCTGGTCAGAGTCGTAGGTGAAATGAACGTCTGGACTCACCGCTGATGTGGAGGGATACGATTTCTTTAGAATGCGATTTAGTTTGTCGTAGTCGATGATGAGCGCATTCAGTGACGTGCTGCGACCGTCTTTCTTTTCTTTCAAGTTGCCGTTATCGTCGTAGGCAAAACTAATTTTTCCGGTTTCCGGGTTTTTTGCTTCCCTCAATCTGGACAGGGAATCGTAAATGAAATTTCTTTGCTGTGCGGCCTGAGTGACCTTGGTCAGATTGTTCAAAAGGTCATATTCATATGCCGTTGTCCAGGGCCCGCCGCTTGCCGGATACTCAATGGCATTCACGATTCGACCAAATGCATCGCGATCCGCAGCGGATTGCACCTGCGCGGGATCGGTCGTTGTGGTTCGCAATACAGGAGACGCACCACTCACGATGGCATAGCTTAAGGTGGATTGCAGGTTGTCGGGAGAGATCTTTTTCGTTATCCTTCCGAGCCCATCATATTCTGTCTTCGTGCAAGGAGAAGTTGCACAACTTGTAGGAAGGACTCCATCGGTGGGATTATAGGCTTCGACTTCGCGGTCGAGCCCGTCCAGAACCTTGAAAGAGATCAGGCAATTCGTGCCCGTCGAATCGCAGAAGGCTCCGTCTTTTGAAGTTCTTGAAATCACACCGCGCCCCAAGCCATCGAATACCTGATCGTTGCGCTGGTATGAGGAAGAAAGTACCTTTGTGCTTTTGCGTACGGTAGTCGTAGCTGAAGCAGCCGTATAAAGATAGTCAAAAGCTGTTTCGGCCCCTGCCCGGACAATTGATTTCAGCCGATCCAGTGGAGGTACGGTCCGACGACCTAGGTAACACTTTAGCCCGAGGACATGGGTGACAGTTTGGTTCGCTGTCGATTGGAATCCCCGCGCTTAGGCACGGGGTTGGACGAGGGGGTGGACGGGGGCTGTGTGCGGCCCGGGGACGTGGGTGATGCTTTAGCCCGGCGACATGGGTGACAGTTTGTTTCGCTGTCGATTGGAATCCCCGCGCTTAGGTACGGGGTTGGACGAGGGGGTGGACGGGGGATGTGTGCAGCCCGGGGACGTGGGTAACACTTTAGCCCGGCGACATGGGTGACAAAAGAGCTTGACGGCCTCGCCAGGGGGTGGGGTGGGATAGCGTTAACAGAAATTTTTTAAAAGTTTAGGGCTTTGTTTTGTTGGGGTTGGGGCTTGGTGGGGCTCGATTGCTTGTTTGGGGCTGGTAGGGTGTTGGGCGTGTATGTATTCCCTGATGTTGGACTCGCCGTTTGCGGGGCGCCGGAGAATGGCTGCCCCGAAGAAGAAGATTGAAGAGCGGCAGGATTTGTGGATCGAGAAACTGATTCGCGGCCTGATCGCAGTTGCCCGGAATGTGCCTCAGGCACGGGTTGCCCTTTACCAATTGATTCGTGATTTGACTCTCGATATAGGAAGGTGATGGTTTGACTCGTAACGAAGTAGTGTCTGAAGCAGTTTGGAAATTTGGCGATTGCGTTGGCCTCGCCGGAGGTGTGCTTGGATTTGAGCCCGATTCGAAACAAGCCGAGGTGCTTGAAAGTGATCCGCGCCGGTTGCTGCTTTGCTGCTCGCGGCAGTGGGGTAAAAGTACGACTGCGGCGGTGCTGGTGGCGCTGCGGGTGTTGCGGGAGCCGGGGGCGCTGGTGGTGATTGTGTCGCCTACTCTGCGGCAGACGGCTGAGCTGGTGCTGAAGGTGCGCGGGTTTGTGGAGCGCATCGTAAAACTGCGTGGGCGAGGCCGGCTGTTGCTTGAGTTGCCGAATGGGGCGCGGGTGCTGGGGTTGCCGGGCAATGAGTGTCATGTGCGCGGGTTTTCTGCGCCGACGCTGGTGGTGATTGATGAGGCGGCGCGGGTGGGGGATTTGCTGTATAAATCGCTTCGGCCGATGCTGGCTCATGGCGGGGATCTGGCGTTGCTGTCGACGCCGTTTGGGGAGCGTGGGTTCTTCTGGAGGGAGTGGGCGCGGGGTGGGGATTTGTGGACCCGGGTGAGAGTGAAGGCCACGGATTGTGCGCGGATTCCGGCGGCTTTTCTTGAGGAGGAGCGGCGGGTGCAAGGGGAGGACTGGTTTCGGCAGGAGTATCTTTGTGAGTTTGTGGGGATGGACAATCAGGTGTTTCGGCAGGAGTGGTTTGACCGGGCGGCGGCTGGGGGCCTCGATGTGGCGGCGCTCGATGTACGTCTTGATGGGGAGTTGTGGTGATGCTGCGGAGTTTTCATATTGGAGTGGATCTGGGGCAGAGGCGCGACTATACGGCGGTGGTGGTGCTGGAGCAGCGGATTGAGAAGACGGGAGTGACAGACAGGATTACGTATGAGCAGGTGTGGAGGAGGAGGCTGATTGTGCGCAAGGCGGCGCGGCTGAAGCTGGGGACGGAGTTTCACCGGATTGTGGATACGGTGGTGCAGCTGTCGATGCATCCGGAGCTTGATGGGAGAGTTGTGACTACGGCGATTGATGCTACGGGGATGGGGCTGGTGGTGACCGAACAGTTGCAGATGCAGCGGCCGCGGGGAGAGCTCTATCCGGTGGTGATTACGGGTGGGAATGAGATGAAGTACAGGGCGGGGTTTTATCCGACACCGCGGACGGATATTCTGCTGGGGGTGGTGCAGGCGTTTGAGGTGGACCGGCTTGAGGTGGCGGGAGAGGTGCGGGGTTGGGAGATGCTGGTGGAGGAGCTGCGATCGATCCGGAAGACGCCGGGCGTGGCGGGGCCGAGGTTTGAGAGTGAAGGGCAGCATGACGATATGGTGTTTGCGCTGGGGCTCGCGCTGGTGGGTTACCGGCAGAGGGTGATGCCGGTGGAGGGGAAGGCGGTGAGGCGGATGGCGGGGTTTGGGGATTGGTGAGGATGATCGGCTGGCATGGGTCTTGTCCAGCGTCAACGCTCACGTAAAAGTGACCCCCTCGCGATCACTTAGAAGTAAGGACCTTCCTACGCATCCACAACAATGCCCTTGCGTAGAGCCAGGCTTCGAGCTTCAAGCACCGCCTGGACCAGGCGGTCTCCGGCTGGATCGAGGGCAGGATCGATCGGTACGAACAATACAGTGCCTTCGCGGCGAGCAAGAACGCTATTTACAACCAAGGCTCGCATCAGCCAAATCGCCGCACGCAGGCTAATGCACTTCAGCCCCAGCCAGCCGAGGTATTCTGGACCACTTGAGGGAAGGCCTGTTTTGCGCCGCAGCTCTTGAGCTACATGATCGCGGAGAGCGCGAATGGTGGACTCATCCTGCAGGCCATTTGGAATTCCTGGCTGGAGAAGGGGGGCAATCGCGTCGGCCTTTTCAAATAACTCCGCAATGGCCCGTTGCTGGGCTGGCCCGATGTGACCGACATAATAATGGGCGGTTTTGGCGACGGAGGTGACCACGTTTTTGATCTCTTTTTCCAGCCTGAAGTGCGGACCTGCCGGCAAGCTCACGATGCTGTTGTCTGCGCGGGCTGAAATGTTCTCCATTGTGATCGCACGCGTCATCCAAGTGGCCATGCCTGCGTCTGTGCAAGTCAGATGGACCCAGCCGGGATTCAGAGAGTGGCAAACCGTAAGACCGGTGACCATGCGGATGCCACGGCAAATTTCCTCAACCACGATTTGGTATTGCTCAGGCTGAGACTCAATCTCGCTCGCATTGCCAGGCTCAAGAAGGGTACCCCGGTGTGGCGGGCCGCCCGCCATGGCCAGATCGCAGAAAGTTCTCCAGATTTCGTCCCAGGCAACCCGGCCCGAGGCGTCGAACTTCAATCCCGCAGAACCCATGGAAAGTGGTTTGAGGTCTTCGTAGCACTCCTGGTACTCTTCGGGCAGGATCGTCCTTAGCTTGCTATCGAGCTTCTGGAGATCGGTATCGGTAGAACCGTTGTTCATTTACTCTCGTGATCGTAGCGCGATTGTGGTGCTGGTGGCACAAGTCTGAAATGGGCTTGCACGAGGCCAGCCAAGCTGGTTCGGAAGTTCGCGTTGCGGCTGGAGTGGTGATAGAGTTTGGCAAGGCTCGACTTGTTAAGACTCGACTGGCTTGGGGACTTCGATTCCGTATCTGACGACCGCTTCAAGGCGATGTACCGTCGAGGCGAGCAGCCTCATCCTGGCTGCTGAGGTTCTCACCAACCGTCTACTAAGCCAGTAGCGCCACGGAACTAAAGACTGCTTGTGCGCCATGCTTTTTCTTAGACTCAATGAAGTTCCTCTCGAGAAGCTGACGGTATTCCGGGTCTTTCCATTGTCTTCGGCGATTCTGGTTCTGGTGCTGCTGGTTTCGATTCCCGCACTGGCTACACGGACAACACAAAAGCCCCTGCTTTGGTATGTGCTGACCATTCTGGCGATTTTGCTTCTCTTCGGTGTCAACGACCTTCGTAAAGCGCTCAAACCCACCGCCTGGCTTGCGGCCCTTGGCAACGGTAAGCTTTACCTGAAATGGCGCTCGTATCAAAATGCGCATTGGGGCATGGACGATGTACAGGTAGTGGCGATTCCATTGCATGAAATCCGCCAGGTGAGCCGCATTACAGGGT
>JAPKYY010000260.1 GCA_026394095.1 Acidobacteriota bacterium
GGCCTTCCATCTGGCGATGCTTGAAGGTGACAAAGCAGTGAGATTGACCGATGACTACTTTATCGAGGCTCTCAAGGAAGGCCCTCCGGAGATCAAGATCTCACGGCCCGGGCGGGATGCGAAGGTGAGCCCGATTGAGGAAGTTGCCTTCCAGGTTGAGGCGACCGATGACTTTGGATTGACGTCGATGACGTTGATGTATTCAGTGAACGGTGGTGCCGAGCAGACGGTGAATTTGCCGGTGAAGCGTGGTGGCAAGTCTGCCGAAGGCACGCATGTGTTGAGCCTGGAGGATTTCAAGTTGAGCCCCGGCGACAACGTGATGTTCTATGCCAAGGCCCGCGATGCCAAGGCTGAGAGCACCACCGATGTTTACTTCCTTGAGGCTCAGCCGTTTGAGCGTGAGTTCAAACAGAGCCAGCAGCAGGGCGGTGGCGGTGGTGGTGGCGGGGATGAGCAGAGCGGCAATATTGTGCAGCGCCAGAAAGAAATCATCAGTGCTACTTTCCAGGAAGAAAAAGGGAAGAAGCCTGCAGCAGAGCAGAAGGAAAATGCCAAGTTTCTTAGTGATACCCAGGAGAAGCTGAAGCAGCAGGCACAGACTTTTGTACAGCGCATTCGGGCGCGGCAGTTGGCCGGGCAGAACGAGACGATCGAGGCAATGGCCAAGGACATGACCGAAGCAGCGAACGCGATGACGCCGGCAGTGGATGCTTTGCGAAGCCAGAAATTCAAAGATGCGCTGCCGCATGAGCAGAAGGCGTTGCAGTATTTGCAGCGGGCAGAAGCACGGCGTAAGGAAATTGAAGTGGCGATGGGCCAGCAGGGCGGCGGTGGTGGTGGTGGAATGCAGCGGGATTTGGAGAGCCTGCTCGACCTTGAACTCGATACCGAGAAGAATCAGTATGAAACCGGCCAGCAGATGAGCGCCGAGCAGAAGCAGAAAGAAGTAGATGAGGCGATGCGCAAGCTGGAAGAGCTTGCCAAGCGGCAACAGGAATTGGCCAATGGGTCAAGACAGAATCAGCAGAATTCTGAGCAGCGCTGGCAGCAGGAGATGCTGCGGCGTGAGACAGAGAAATTGCAGGCTGAACTTGAGCGCTTGCAGAAGAATCAGCAGCAGGGCCAGCAACAGCAGAATCAGCAAGGCCAGCAGCAGGGTGGGCAGCAGTCTTCTGCTTCATCCTCGGGTGGACAGCAGCAGAGCCGTCAGCAGAGCAAACTCAATCGGGATCCACGCGTGGACAAGGCGATGGAGCAGTTGAAAGAAGCGGCGAATGATATGCGCCGGGCATCGTCGAATCAGCAGAACGGACAACAGAGCGAAGGCGAGACGCGCCGGGCCGCAGAACGTCTGAACGAAGCCAAAAACATGTTGAGAGACATGGAGAAGCAGGGACGTGAACAGCAGTTGGGGGATCTCTCCAAGCGTAGTGATGAGATTGCTGACCGGCAGCGCGAATTTGAGAAGAAGATGCGTCAGCAGTATGGACAGGGTGACAACAAGAACCCTGGGGCCAAGACAGATTCCTTCCGAGAGGGACAGGACCCGCAAACGGCCAATCGGTTGGCTGATGAGAAGGCAAAGCTGATGGAGGATTACCAGAAGCTTGAGAAAGATTTGCAGGATGCGGCACGGCAATTGCGAAGTTCGCAGAGGAGCGCATCGGCAAAGCTTCAGGAAGGTTTGGGTGAAGCGCAGAAAGAAGACCTGAACCTGAAGATGAAGATGATGAGCGAGTACATTCGCCGCGGTTACGGACAATATATGTCTGGCCGGGAGCGCGAAATCACGCGTGCTCTCGATAGCTTGCGCGACAAGGTGAAGGAAGCCGAGAAGATGGCGACGCCTGGTGGGAATAAAGCCGACCCGACAGAGCGGGCGCTGGCACAGGTGGAACAGTTGCGGCAGCAGGTGGCGGAATTGACCCGGCAGCAGCAACAGCAGGGTGGCCAACAGCAAGGTCAGGGCCAGCAGGGACAACAAAAAGGCCAGCAGCCTGGGCAAGGCCAGCAAAAGGGCCAGCAACAGGGACAGGGTCAGCAAGGTCAACAGGGTCAACAGGGTGGGCAGCAGGGCGGCCAAGGTCAACAACAGGGCCAAGGACAGGGCCAGCAAGCCGGTAATCAAAAGGGACAGCAGCCGGGACAGGGGCAACAGCCTGGACAACAGGGTGGCGGCCGTGGGCAGGAAGGCAACCCGAATGAGATGCGGGGCGGCGGTGGCAGCAGCCCGTTCCGCGATAGAGGAGCAATGAACACCGGCCAGAATCAACCGAGTTTGCCGAATGCTGGAGAAGTACGCAGCGTGGAGCGGAATTTCTCACAAAGCTTGCGTGATCTGGAGTCGATGCGTGGAAAGCTTGGCGGCAACGAGCAGGATCAGGCTGAGATCAAGAAATTGCTGCAGGAGATGGCGGCGCTGGACCCGAACAAGTTTAAGGGGAATCCAGCGTTGGTAGAGCAGATGAGAGCGCAATTGCTGCCTGTGCTTGAGCAACTGGAACTGAAGTTGCGCCGGGACCTTGAAGGCAAGGAAGGCGCGAATGAAGCCAGGAGCGCGACACCGGACCGTGTGCCGAGCGGATATGCCGATCAGGTGGCGGAGTACTTCCGGAAGCTGAGCAAAGGTAGCGCAGTTCCGAAGAAGAACTAGCTTAGAAGAAAGCGCGGATCGCTTCGTATTCGACTTCGAAAGTTTCGAGGATCGAGGAAGCGCTTGCAGCGAAGCCGTGTGCTTCGAGTGTTTCGATTGCTTTATCGCGAGATGGCTCAACCGGGGCTTCGAGAGCAGCGACATGGAGGCCAAGATCGCGCGCTACTGAATCGGCAATGAAGACGATGCGGCTGAGGAGAATGCCGTTTGGAGCCTCGAGCAGGACTTTTTCTTCTTCGTCCGGCATGTGGTGGTATTCCACGCCGCGCACGATGTCTTCTGGGAGGTGCCATGCTTTGAGTGTCATGGCGGACAGTTCGGGGTGGGTGAAGCCCGTGACTTCGCGCTCGCATTCGATCTGTGTGACGTTGCCCTCGAGCACCATTTTGACGATCTCTGTAAATTGTTCGGGCAGAGCGGCGGCGATCAGGAGCTTGCCGTAATCATGAAGCAGGCCTGAGAGGAATGCGCCTTCCGGATATTGGCACTTACAGTTTTGGGCGAGTAAATCGGAGAGCAGAGCAACGGCTGCCCCATGGAGGTTGAATTGTGCCATCGACCATGGGGGGATGGTTTTGGTGCTTTGCCAGAGCCTGGCAATGGAGAGACTTAAGAGGAAATTTCTGAGGCGAACGAGCCCCAGGACGCTGACGGCATGGGAGATCGAGTTAATGCGGCTACGGCGGGCCATGGCGGCACTGTTGACCAGGCGCAGGACGTGTCCGCTGAGAACCGTGTCTTTCTCGATGAGGCTGGCGAGATCGCTAAAGCGGACGTCTTCGCTAGCGAGGCTACCGATCAACCGATTCAAGATCGG
>JAPKYY010000700.1 GCA_026394095.1 Acidobacteriota bacterium
GCTACTGGCGGGATGTTGGCACTCTCGATGCTTATTACGACGCGAACCTCGATCTGGTCTCGGTGATTCCTGAGTTTAATCTTTACGACAAAGCCTGGCCGATCCGCACGAACCCTCCTATGTATCATCCAGCCAAGTTTGTGTTCGCTCAAGAGGGCAACCGCATGGGCGTTGCGATCGATTCGATTGTTGCTCCTGGGGTGATCATCTCTGGGGCGCGCGTTCAGAAGTCAGTGATTTCGCCCGGGGTTCGAGTGAACTCTTATTCGGCTGTCGATGATTCAATTGTGTTGCTCAACGCCGAGATTGGCCGGCATTGCCACCTGAAACGAGTGATCGTTTGTCCGAATGTAAAGCTGCCCGAAGGCACTAGAGCTGGCTTCGACGCCGACGCTGACCGGGCTGCGGGCTATACGGTGACCGAGAGCGGCATTACTGTAATTGCTGCGTGATCTTCACGCACTACTTGGTTGTATGCGCAGCGTCGGCGTTGGCGACGAGAGTAAAATCCTCGCCTGGGTTGATGAACTGATTTTGCTCGAAGGCGTTTTGCCGGTCGTGCAAATCCCTGTAGCGTCCGCCCAAAGCCATCAATGTGGAGTGGTTGCCACGCTCGACAATCTCGCCACCTTCAATCACCAGAATCTGATCAGCTGAGCGAATCGTAGACAGACGGTGAGCAATGACAAATGTGGTTCGGCCCTGGCGCAAGTGGCCGAGAGCCTGCTGGATCATAGCTTCGCTTTCGCTATCGAGGCTGGAGGTTGCTTCGTCGAGGATCAGGATCTTCGGGTCAGCCAGGATTGCACGGGCAATCGCTACGCGCTGTCGCTGGCCGCCTGATAGCTTTACGCCGCGCTCGCCAACAACGGTGTCATAGCCCTTCTCGAATCGTTCGATAAATTCAGAACAGTTTGCGACGCGGCAGGCTTCTTCAACCTGCGCTCTGGTGGCGCCGGGCTGCGCAAAGGATATGTTCTCGGCAATCGTTCCATCGAAGAGAAAGTTGTCCTGGAAGACGACGCCCAGATTGGAGCGGTAGTCCCGCATTTTGAGGCCAGCGAGGTCCCGGCCATCGACAAGGATTTTGCCGGTCTTGGGGGAATTGAAGTCCATCACCAGACTGATGAGCGTGCTTTTGCCCGAACCGCTCGAGCCAACCAGCGCTGTGGTGGAACCGGCTTTGGCGTGGAAGGAAATATCCTTCAGCACCGGGGTGTTTTCCTGGTACTCGAAGCCAACGCCGACGAATTCGATATCGCCCTTCAAGTCGCCAACAGAAGCACGGGTTGCGTCTTCAGCATCTTCGCCCTTGAGATCGAGTACTTCACGAATACGGTCGAGGCCGGCCAGGGCTTCAGTGATTTGTGTGCCGATCGAGGCCAGTTCGACTACCGGCATGGCCATCATTCCTGTGAAGGCGGCGTACATGAAAAGGTCGCCAATGGTCATTTCGTTCCGCATTACTGCAGCGCCGCCGACGAGGAAAATCACCATTCCGATGGCACCGACAATCATTGACGAAAACGCCATCACGAAGGACACGCCGGTCATCGATTGAGCGATGTTGCGGAAGAGCTTGTGGGCCCCCTTGGCAAAGACGAGCTTCTCGCGGCGCTCGGCTGTATAGGCT
>JAPKYY010000463.1 GCA_026394095.1 Acidobacteriota bacterium
GACAAGATGAACCTGGTTCCGTTTGGTGAATTTGTTCCTCCGGTGTTCAATGCAATCGTCGGTAAAGTATCGCAGGAAGCCGGGACCTTTCAGCCAGGGACGGAACTCAAAGTATTCGGCACTCCAGCCGGAAAGCTTGGGGTGTTCATCTGTTATGAATCAGCATTCCCGCATCATGTTCGCTCCTATGTTTCAAAGGGTGCTGAAGTACTGGTGAACCTTACGAACGATGGATACTTCGGAAAATCTGCGGCTCGCGATCAACACTTGATGCTGGCCCGGATGCGTGCTGCTGAGAATGAACGGTGGTTGCTACGTCCGACCAATGATGGCTTCACAGCGAGCATTGATCCGGCAGGCCGGGTGATTGATGAACTTCCGCCTTACCGTTTGGCTGCTGGGCGACTTCAGTACGCTACCGCTTTCAAGACAACGATTTACTCAAAGACAGGTGACATCTTCGCCTGGAACGCACTCGCACTGGGGTTGCTTAGTCTCCTCGTAGCGCGATGGCTGGATTCACGTTAACAGCTCTCCAGGCAGGAATTGCCCCAGCCAGAATCGCGACGATCCCGAGGCAGATGCTGGCACCAGTCAGGATTAGGGGATCCCAACCTTTTAAGCCGAAGAGCTGAGATTCGACAAAACGTCCCAGGGCCACAGCAAGCGGGATGCCTATGAACAGGCCAATAGCCAGCATTGAGCCGACATCCCGCATGACCATGCTCATGACTGTGGATTTCTCTGCGCCCAAGGCCAAGCGGATGCCAATTTCACGGGTTCGCCTGGCTACGTTGTAGGCCATCACTCCATAGAGACCGATGGCGGCGAGGAGAGTGGCCAGGAGACCAAAGGCGGAACACAGCATCGACAAGAGCCGTTCTACCTGGAGGCTGTTTTCGATGGTGCTCGCCATTGTCTGGACGCGGAACATGGCGAGGTTTTCGTCTATTCGACGCAGGCTTGCCCGTACTTCGCCGGCCAACTGTTCTGAGTCTCGCTCACTGCGAACGTAGAAGGTCATCCCCTGAATCGATTCGTTCTGAGTGTAAGGTGTGTAGACGAAGCGAGAGGGTTTTTCTTCGCGCATATTGGCATGGACTGCTACCTTCTGTGAATTCGCCTGGTCGCCCGCGTTAAACTCCCTTCCCATCAGCAGGGGAAAGCCGAGGGAGCGAAAGAAGCCAGGCCCGACTGAATTGATGCGCGAATTGGTGTTTACGCCTTCGCGACGGGGATGACCTTCAATCGACATCGTGGCCTGGTTTACAGCGTTTTCCAAAAGGCCGGCAGAGGCAACGGTTACGTCGTTTACGCCGGGAAGCGTGGCGATCTCGTTGCGGAAGCGGTCGAGAAACGAGACTGCCCTCGATTTTTCATAACCATTGAGAGAAGCGTCAATCTTGAAGGTGAGCAAGTAGTTCGCCTTGAAGCCAGGGTCGGCGTTTCTCAGGTTGAGTAGACTTTTCGCGAAGAGACCGGCAGCGACGAGCAGAACCAGGCTGATGGTTACCTGGGCTACGACGAGGGCACGACGGAGCCAGCCCTGGGTGCCGTGAGTGACGATAGCGCCGGTGTTTTCTTTGAGTGTTTCGACAATTGCAAAGCCAGCTCCGCGGAGTGCTGGGGCGATTCCGAAGAGGAGGCCGGTGAGGAGGCTGGCAGCAAAACAGAAGGCAGCGATGCGCCAGTCGGGCTGGGAGTTGAGGAAAAGCTCACCAGTAGCGCCGGAATGATAGAGCGCGAGAATGGCATCGAGGATCCAGATAGAAAGGATCAAACCCAATGCTCCTCCGCTGAGGCCCAGAATGAGGCTTTCGACTAGTGACTGCCTGGCAAGACGGGCACGACCGGCACCCAAAGCCATTCTTACCGCAACTTCTTTAACCCGGGCGCTTGCACGTGCAAGAAGAAGATTGGCCACATTGGCGCAAGCAATCAGGAGGACCAGACCGACCACCCCCAACAAAAGGTAGAGAGCCTTCTCTATCGTTTTGCGCTCTCCAATGAGCGGCGTTCCTGCAGGGATGAGTTTAAATCGTTTTGCTCTGAACCGTGCCTTGCCTTTGGCCGAGATGGACGGGTGGGCTTTCATTTCGTCCTCGATTAGCGGGGATACCAGAGAGTCCAAATTCGCCTTGGCGGCAGTGCGATCTACACCCTGCTTCAAGAGGCCGTAGACGTGGAGGAAATAGAAATTAGGGTCCTCCATTCCGTCCCAGGTAGTGGTGATCTGGGTCTTCTGTGCCAACGGGACGTAGATGCTTGCTACGTTGTCCATCTCGAGGCCTGAGAAGCCTTTTGGGGTGACGCCAATCACCTGGTAGAGTTGTGAATTGATGCGAAGATTCTGCCCGACAATGTTTGGATCAGCTCCAAATCTGCGGGCAAAATAGCCGTAGTTCAGGACAACAACGGGGTGGCCGTTCTTCTTTGTATCGTCGGTGGTATCGATAGTTCTGCCCAGGGCTGCGGAGACTCCGATTGCTTTGAAAAAATTGCCACTGACAATGCCGACAGGGACGGTTTCACTGCGGCCACGAAAGCTCAGGTTGGCCGAATCGTTGAACTGAGCAAAGAGCTCTTCAAAAGTCTGGTTTTGGGCTCTCAAGGATCGAAACATGGTGTTGGAGAAGGCAAAATCATTGAAGGCGTAGCCGATGCCTCCGCCAGGCAAATCCAGCATGACCAGGCGCTCTGGGTGAGCGACTGGGAGTGGCCGGAGCAACATTTGATCCATGAGGCTGAAGATGGCGGCGTTGGCCCCGATGCCGAGGGCGACGCTTAGAACGGCGATGACAGAAAACAGAGGTGCCTTCCAGAATCCTCGCAGGGCGTAGCGAATATCTTGAATGAGTCCGGAGAACATATCACCCGTAGCAGGCAATCTTCGTGCCAAAGCCGGGTTGTTTCGTTTCAATTAGTTGGAAGCAATCCGATGCATTTCACTGTTCGATAGCGGACACTCGGATACCATCAGTAGTGCGGGCCTATGAATCCTCTGCTTTCTTTGCCGTTCAATTTTCAAAACCTTTCGAGTGCGCTCAACGTTTTGACGGCCATGCTGACTCCGGCTTTGCTTTTGAGTGCCTGTGGGAGTTTCATCATCTCCACTTCAGGCCGGTTGGGCCGGGTTGTGGACCGGGTTCGGAAGCTGGCTGACCGAATGGAAGAGGTGATGGAGAGCGAGACGGATCCGGAAATGCTGGAAGAGCGGAAGGCGATGATCGAGAAGCATATGGAGTGGCAATCGAAACGCGCGAATCTGCTGATGCGCACGATGGTTTCTCTCTACATCGCCAGCGGACTATTTGTACTCACCAGCGTTTCGATTGGCTTCGTTTCGATTTTTTCAGCGAGTTGGGCAGTAATTCCCGTTGCACTGGGGGTGATGGGAGCAATCATGATGCTGGTGGCGGCAATTCGACTGATTACCGAAGCACACCTGGCGCTGGATAGCCTCAACGATGAGACACAGTTTTTGCTTCGATTGACTCGAAAAAGAAGAGTTAAAGAAGCTTCTTGATTTCGGCTTCAAGTTGTTTGAGGTCGGTCTCACCAATCCAGACTTTGACCTTCTTGCCGGTCTTGTCATAGAGGATTAAAGCGGGCAGGGCGCCGGACCATTTGGCATCGATTCCGCTGATGAACTTGTCATCGTTCTTGGCTTGTTTGAGGTAGGCGGGGTCACCTATGCCGGCCTTTGCGAGGAATGCGATGGCGGCCTTTTCGTCTTCTGGTTCGTCTGCAGAAACTGTGATTAACTCGAAGCCCTTTGCTTTGAGTGCAGCATGCATTTTGGAAAGTTCGGGCATTTCCTTGCGACAGGGTTCGCACCAGGTAGCCCAAAAGTTCACGAGCAGGACTTTACCCTTTTTTAGGGCAACTGTTTTTGGATAGGCAAGTTCGTCAAGACGAAGTAACTTGGAAGGCCCGGCGGCCTGGCAAAGGGTTAAGGCAAGGATGAGAGCAGTGAGAAGTTTCATGAGCTGCGTCGGGCCCTTTTAATGGTGCAGCCAAAAGCTTTGGTCTGGGCAGCAGCAACAGGTTTGCCGGCCATGGCGGCGTTGATGGCCTCTTTGAGGCCATGGTTCTGAACACGAGCGACATTGCGGGCGTCGTCGATGTAGCCGCGGTAGAGTTGCTTGCCTGTGGTGTCGAAGACAAAAGCTTCGGGCGTGGTCTGCGCACCTAGCTTGTCGGCTGCGTTTTCGTCTTTGTAGACGGCGAAGGGAAAGCCAGCGGACCTGGAGTGTTCGGCAACCATTGCGGCGGGTTCGGTGGAGTTGGCGTTGACAAAGAAGAAGTTCACGCCTTTGGCGGAAAATTCTTTGTAGAGTGCCGACATCCGATCATTGTAGTCATTGGAGATGGGGCACTGTGTCGAAATAAAGGTGACTACGGTGACGTTTTTGCCCAAGGTGATGGTGACAGGTTTGCCTGCCAAATCGCGAACCGTCATTGGATCGGAGGCTTGAGCGAGGATCGCTGAGGAAAGTGCAGCTAGGGCTACGCGCCGGGTGAACATAATGAACTCCTACTTCTTTGGTTCGAGTTTGAGATTCATGACGGCTTCACGACGGTTGTCGTAAACCGAAAGGACTTTGGCGGGACTGGTAAGGCCGTCTTTAGTTTCAGCGCGCAACTCGTAGTCAGTTCCGACTGAGAGGCCCTGAAAGCTGAAAGCCCCGTCATTCTTGGTGATATAGCTGCGGATGGCAAGGGTCTTGGTGTCTTTGCACTTTACGACGGCATTCTCCAAGAGGTTGTCGGCAAGGTCGCGCACGACACCTTTAACCAAACGGGTACCGTCATCTTTTTTGTTCTTGTCGCCTTTAAAAAGCGGGGGCGGCTTGGGGGTGGGAGCAGGACGCTCCTGAGCTGCCATCCAGAC
Source organism: Acidobacteriota bacterium (assembly GCA_026394095.1). Lineage (GTDB taxonomy): Bacteria > Acidobacteriota > Terriglobia > Bryobacterales > Bryobacteraceae > Bryobacter. The sequence goes on from JAPKYY010000463.1 coordinate 4,895, forward strand.
CGAGCAACCCAAGGTCAGCACCAAAAGCTTACGCAGCATCATGAGTTTATTTCTCCTTAGATGCACGGTCGAGCAAGAAGTTGAGCTCGACACGTTCATCACCTACTATTTTGACGCGTTTCAAGTCTGGACGGTAACCATCCGGCTTGACACCAAGAGAATATTCCATTGGAGCGGCTGGAACTCGAAACGCAAATTCACCCCGGCCGTTGGTTCGAAAGACCTGTTTTTTGTTCTTTTTGCCGGGTTGAGAGGGAATGAGCTCAACTTCAACTCCGGCAAATGCGAGGCCCGAATCACGGAAGACAGTTCCTGCAATTACGGCATATGGGGATTCGGCGGCCAGGAGGGCCGCCGACAGAAGGATGAAGCGGCGACTAATTCCAGTCGTCTTCTTCATCCTCTTCTTCCTC
>JAPKYY010000574.1 GCA_026394095.1 Acidobacteriota bacterium
ATTCATGACACGCCCTACTCCATCCCCAATTTTCGTGTTGAGTACCACGCGATGGAGCACGGCATCCCGGTCAGCTACTGGCGCAGTGTGGGCTATTCACAAAACACATATTTCCTCGAATGCATGATCGATGAACTCGCGGCCGCCGGCAAGAAGGATCCGCTCGATGTTCGCCGCCGTCTGCTGGCCAAGAGCCCGCGCCTGCTTGCCGTGCTTGAACTTGCTGCAGCAAAATCGTCCTGGTCTACCCCGCTCGGCCCAGGCCGCGGCCGCGGCATCGCTGTCTCGAACAACATCGGCAGCTTTACGGCTCAAGTGGCTGAAGTCACGCTCAACCAGGGCAAGCTTCGCGTGGATCGTGTCGTTTGTGCTGTGGATTGTGGCGTCGTGGTCAACCCCCGTGGCGTCGAGCAACAGATGCTCAGCGGCATTGTTTACGGCCTCACGGCGGCGCTCAAAGACCCGATCACGATTGATCGTGGCCGCGTCAAGCAACGCAACTTCAACGACTATGACATGTTGCGCATTGACGAGATGCCAGCAGTCGAGGTCCACCTGATCGAGAGCAAGGCACCACCCTCAGGTATCGGCGAGGCGAGTACGCCTACGATCGCACCGGCTATTGCCAATGCGATCTTCGCCGCAACCGGTAAGCGTCATCGCTCACTACCGCTGCGTTTCGCCTAGCTTACTTGGCTTTCTTTTCGATCTTGGCCCAGGCATCGCGAAGTTGCACTGTGCGATTGCAAACCAGTTTTTCGTCTGTCGAATCCAGGTCTACATTGAAATAGCCCACTCGTTCGAACTGAAAATGCGTATTGGGCGCAGAGCCCTTCGCACTCGGCTCGATCTTGGCGTTTGCTTTTACAACGAGGGAGTTCGGGTTGAGCTGAGTGGCGAGATCCTCTGATTGGGGCGCGTCTTCGAGCAAAAGATTCTCGTAGAGACGGGCCTCAAAGTTGAGTGCATGCTCAGCCGACACCCAGTGGATTGTCGATTTCACCTTGCGGCCGTCTGGAGAATCCCCGCCCCGGCTGGCCGGATCGTAGGTGCAATGAACGACGGTAACTTCACCGTTCTCATCTTTCTCCACGCCCACACACTTGACGAAGTACGCATAGCGGAGGCGAACCTCTTGCCCTGGATAGAGCCGAGGGTATTTGGGAGGAGGTACTTCGCGGAAGTCGTCGCGCTCGATGTAAAGCACCTTTGAAAACGGTACTGCGCGCTCACCCATCTCAGGAGCGTCCGGATGATTCGGTGCGATATGCTCTTCTGTCTGGCCTTCCGGATAGTTGTCAATGACAACCTTGATCGGGTCGATCACTGCCATGACGCGGCGGGCACGCTTGTTGAGGTCTTCGCGAATGTGATGCTCAAGCAGAGCCAACTCGATTACCCCATTGCTCTTGGACACACCGATAGAGCCGCAGAAATTGCGGATGGCTTCTGGCGTGTAACCACGCCGGCGAATCCCCGACAGCGTAGGCATGCGCGGATCATCCCAGCCCGAGACGAAGCCCTTTTGCACCAGCAGCAAAAGTTTGCGTTTGCTGAGCATCGTATTGGTGATGTTCAGGCGGTCAAATTCGATCTGCTGCGGTTGGTGAATCCCGAGGCTTTTGACGTACCAGTCGTAGAGCGGCCGATGGTCTTCAAACTCAAGCGTGCAGATGGAATGGGTGATGCCTTCAATCGAGTCGCACTCGCCATGAGCGTAGTCATACATCGGATAGATCAGCCAGTCGTTGCCGGTGCGATGGTGCTCGGCGCGAAGGATGCGGTACATCACCGGGTCGCGCATGTTGAAGTTCGGCGATGCCATATCGATCTTGGATCGCAGGGTGCGCGAGCCGTCCGGAAACTCACCGGCGCGCATGCGATGGAAGAGATCGAGATTCTCCTCCACCGAACGGTTGCGATAGGGGCTCTCGATCCCAGGCTCGGTTGTAGTGCCTCGGGTCTCACGAACCTGATCGGCCGTGAGGTCGCAGACGTATGCCTGGCCTTGCTTGATGAGTTGCACCGCCCACTGGAAGAGCTGCTCGAAGTAATCGGAAGCGTAGAAGATCCGGTCTTCCCAATCGAAACCAAGCCAGCGAACGTCCTTGATGATGCTGTCGACGTATTCGGTTTCTTCCTTGGAAGGATTGGTGTCGTCAAAGCGCAGATTGCACTTGCCGCCAAAATCTTTGGCCAGGCCGAAGTTCAGACAGATGGACTTGGCGTGGCCAATGTGGAGGTAGCCATTGGGCTCGGGCGGAAAACGCGTGTGTACTCGTCCATCATTCTTTCCGTTCTGAATGTCCCGGATAATGATGTCCCGGATAAAGTTCGATGGGGCAGTTTCAGACGTGGCAGTGGTCTCGTTCAGACCGTCAGTAGGCATTATCTCCAGTATATCTGGCAGTCACGTACTAGGCCGTTTCAATGGCAATGGCCCGAACCGGGCATCCATCGCCTTCAAGAATCTTCAGCGGCAAGGCTATGAACTCAACTTCGGTCTGGGTGATCTGGTGCAGATTGGCAAGCCCCTCCACGATCACAACACCACCACGAAACAAAGTCTGATGCACCTCGGTCAATTCGGCCATGTTGTTGACGTCGGCCACCGATGGTGGCTCAACTCCAATCAGGGCTACCTGTTTTTCCACCAGCCACCGCGCAAGTTCAATCGAGATCCGCGGCAACTCGTCACGATACTCTGCCGTGCCAACACGCTGGCACCAATCCGTTCTGAAAAGCAATCTCTCGCCGGGATGGACGCTGCCAAGGCGCGATTCCACATCCTCCACCGTCAATAATTGGCGTGGCTGCGCGGGGGCCAGATTGACGATGCGTGCCGGGCCGCAGCAGGCGGTGAGATCCTGCTGATCGAGGCTCGCCCCCTCGGGTACAAAGTGCCGCGGTGCATCCATGTGTGTCCCTGCATGGGAGTAGAGCGTCAACGTCGTAGCGTTCCATCCATCTGCTTCGATGGTTTTGGCGCTATTGATATTCACCCCTCGAAGCGAATTCGACACCGGCAGGCTCAAGTCGATCACACGCTTGCTCCTGCTTGCCGAAGCGTACAACGCCTCAACCACACGCAATGATTTCTCATACTCGCGCGGTGAGGTTTCGCAGGCCTTTTTCCCGTCGAGAACATCCAGAAAGTGCTGTTGGCAGGCAAAGACGCAATCGCCGCCGAAGCCCAGACGAGTGTGCGCGTACTCGTGAAGATAAGCTGGCTGCCCAAGTTGCTTGACGCGAATCGATCCGTCAAAGCCAAGCCAGATACTGCCTTCATTGGCCTCAACGAGCAACTCGCCAAACGTATAACGGAAGTCATCACTCAGCGATTCGTTGTAACGATTCGCATCCCAGACCCCCTCTGCCCCACTGCTAAAGCGGAAACTCAATCGTCCCGCGTCCTCGCCCGCAATCACCGGATTCAGCCGTCTCAGGCTGGCCGAGCATTCGACAATCTCCCCGGCGAGATAGCGAAAGGTGTCGACAAAGTGAATGCCTGTCTCGTGCACCAGCAGACGAGGCATCGTCCGGAAATAAGGCTGCCGTCCAAGATAAGCGTCATCACCCCAGCCGTCGCCCATGCGCGAGTGCATCGTGATCGAATGCAGCTTGCTTCCGATGATGCCGTTATCCAGCAGTCTTTTGATCTCGCGATACCAGGGTTGGAAGCGGAAATTCTCATGCACCATAAACGGCGCAGTCGACGCAGCACCAATATCGAGAATTCGCTTGGCCGTAGCAAAATCTGTTGCGAGTGGCTTCTGACAAATCACCGGCAAGCCTCTGCTGACAGCCGCTGCCACGAGTTCGAGCCGTCCCGGCGGCGGCGTCGCGATGTCGACAAAATCGATTCCCTCCGCTTCGATCGCCGCAATTGGATCGGTCGCAATCTTCGCGATGCCGTACTTGTCCGCAGCAGCTCGAGCTTTGGCTTCGTCCAAATCGCACACGCAAACAATCTCTGCTCCCGGCAATCTCTGCCAGGCATCCAGGTGAAAATCGCTAAAGTATCCAGCGCCAATCAAGACGCCCCGTCGAAGAATCATGTGTCGCCCTCGCAGACATTAGTGTGGCTTACAATTCACCACAATTTCATATATACTTCACCCCAGCTTCACGACCTCAATCAAAATTCCAACTCCAGTTAAAGGGATCATCTATGACGATGAAACTAGTTTTGTCTGTAGTCCTTGCCTCGCTGCTCACTCCCGTGTGGGCCCAAATCGGTACTTCCACCATCACCGGCAGAGCCACCGATTCCAGCGGATCTGTTGTCCCGAATGTGAAAGTTCAGATAGTTCAGGTGGCAACTAACATCACCTCCAACGGCATCACCAACAATGAAGGTATCTATCGCGTTCTTTCTCTGCAGCCCGGACAGTACAAGGTTGTATTTGAAGGGGCTGGCTTTAAGAAGATGACCGAGACAGTGGACCTTCGCACGGGCGACACCCTCGCTGTGGACGTTGTGCTCCAGGTGGGCAGCCTCACAGAAACAGTGGAAGTTACCTCTGCCTCCCCATTGCTCGAAACGGAGACGTCTACTACAGGCACCGTCGTCACCGGGCAGGTACTCTACGACCTCCCTCTCTACCAGCGCTTCGTCAACTCAACGATGAACATCGTCCCCGGTATGACTACCGGCGGCTATGCCTTCGGAGGCAGTCTTGGCAACTACCATCTTGCGGGCCAGCGTGCCGGCGCAATCGGTCTCTTTGAAGACGGAGTAAACGGCAACGACCAACAGAGCGGTACCGAGACCAGCCGTCCTATGTTGAACTCAGTCGCTGAAGTCAAAGTAATCACAACATTGCCTCCGGCCGAATATGGCCACTCCGCAGGCGGCGTCATCAGTGCCGTAAAGAAGAGCGGCACCAACGAACTGCACGGCATGGGCTCCTGGTATGGCCGCACCCGCCGCATGCAGCACCGCTTGTTTTTTGATCGCCTGAAATCTTCACAAGCCACAGCAACGCGCCCCAACGGTGTCCCGGGCTTCTTCATGATGCCCGATGCCAACCTCTCCGGCCCCGTGATGATTCCCAAACTTTACGACGGCCGCAACAAGACCTTCTTCTTCTTCGGCTTTCAGCGTTTGCACGAAAAGAAAGTCGCGCAGGTGGATGCCTCAGTCCCCAGTCTCGGCATGCGTCAGGGCGATTTCAACTTTGCCGGTGCCAACCCAATCTTTGATCCTGCCACTACCCGTCAAGTCAACGGTGTCTGGCTGCGTGATCCTTTCGCAGGGAACCGCATCCCCCTCGGCCGCATAGATCCAGTAGCCCGCAAGGTGCTCGAATACGATCCCTGGCAGCAGCCCAACCGTGCCGGCGCCTTCAATTCCACCGGCGCAACAGGCAACTACCTTGCCGACGAACTTGCTCAGGTCTATCAAAACGACATGAACCTCCGCATGGATCATCAGTTCAGTTCCAAGTTCAAGATCTACTACTCCTGGACTGACAACAAGTTCATTCCGGGCCTGCAGCGGCCCTGGAATATTCGGCCAGACCGCGCGGTCTTCGATGGTTCTGCAGGCAATCGCAATCCTGCACGGAATCAGAACATGTCCTTCGGCAAGACCTACATCGTTTCGCCCTCGGTAGTAAACGATGCACGTGTTGGCTACTATCGCCGCGTATCAGAGACGATCGTCCCCTCGTTCAAGGAGGACTGGGCCGCCAAGCTCGGCATTCCCAACGTAGACGGCGACCTGATGCCCGCCTTCGGCAGCGGTGATCGTAACGCACCAAACACCATCTATGGCTTGAGCGGCGCAACCCCCAATCGCAGTGTCAACGAAACGCTTTCCTTCCGCGATGATCTTTCGATCATCAAGGGCACACACGCATTCAAGATGGGCTACGATCTGCTCCGCTTTCGCTTGAATACAGCCACACTACTGGCCTTCAGCCCGCAGGCAATGCCGTTCCCAACACTGGCAGCCCCTTTGCTGGCTTCCTCAGCGGCTACGTGACTTCCGCCACTTTCCGTTCAGAGCTAACCAGTTGGTTGCCGCGCTCTTCCATTCACAGCTTCTACTTCCAGGACGACTGGAAGATCACTCCAACTCTTACGGCCAACATCGGAGTTCGTTATTCCAACGAAGGCCCATTCAACACGAAGAATGCTGCAATGAGCCAGTTCGATCCGAATGCAACGGATCTTCTCACCGGCCGCAAAGGTGGATTGATTCACCCTACTTCAGGCCTCAACAAGCGCGATAACAATAACTTCAATCCTCGCCTGGGCCTCGCCTGGCACCCCTGGCAGAAGTGGGTCTTCCGCGGTGGTTTTGGTTTCTATACAGTCGACGTCAAGTTCCCAACCGGGCGCGATCAATACGACGAATACGTTGGCACCGCAGTGCAACAGCCGCTCCCCGGCGATCCAACACCGATCTATCAGATCAGCAAAGGAGTCAAGCCGCCATCGCCGGTGATTGTCAATGGCATCAGCCCCTTCCTCGGTACCAACTACAGCGGCCGAAACGTCAGCCAGTGGGATCCCAATCTGCGCAACCCATACGTCATGAACT
>JAPKYY010000050.1 GCA_026394095.1 Acidobacteriota bacterium
CCGGTAGCTGCCAGGCGCCAACGCGGGGAACCGGTAAAGCCCTGTCCCATCCGTAGTAAATGTCTGCGACGCGTTAGTATCGACATTCACTGCACTCACCAGCGCACCGGGGATCGTAGCCCCACTTTGGTCCTTCACGCTGCCCGTCAAGGAAGCAGTAAAACTCTGGGAGAAAGCAAGGGTAGCGGCAAGAAACGATACCGCAAAGAGAGAAGCGGGTTTTGGCAACATGGGTCACGCCAGATTACAGTAGCGTTACAAATTTGTAAACCGTGGGCCATCAGTTCTCTCTCCGCTAAAATAGAACAAACCAAAGAACCAGAGGCGCAGCAGAAGTGTATTCATCACCCGAATCAGCAGAATTATTGCGATATCTGACCCTGAAGCTAGCCGTCATGGGGCAGCCATTCAACCACCAGGATGAATTTGTCGACATTGCGCGCCCCCTCTTGCGTAATTACGAAAACAAAGTCCGCCTTCTCAAAGGCTATCTCTGCCCAGCCGACACCCGCATCCAGAACTTCCTCGACTCGCACCTGAAAGAGCTCGGCGACCCCGTCCCTCGCCTCCCGGAAAACACACTCGTCCTCGATCGCCCTGGCCTCGGCCGAATACTCTCACTTCCCTACAAGGGTGCCAGCTTCACCTCGCCTTACCTCAACTCCTACCGCGTCTCCCAGGGCATCCTGCACAATCCAGTCAGCGACCGCCGCACCACCAAAGGTGTCTTCCACATTGTCGAAGGTGGGTTCCCGGTTCCTGCCGACAAACAGGCAGTTCCCAAACGTGCCTTTGCAAATCTCCTCAAGGAGGCCCTCAACCCTCCAGCCGACACACTCACACTCCCTTTCACCTCCGGCCAGGACAATGCCGCTCGGCTCTTCGTCTCCCTGCTACTCCGACCCATCGTTTGCCCTGCTGCTGGCGATAGCCCTCAGAAGACAATGGAAACGCGCTTCTTCGCCCCTGGCAGCCTGGTCAGCAATCTCGATTTCGTCGAATCCATATTCGGTAATGGTGGCGACCCCCAACTCCCCGAAAACGATGCCGGCCTCGACAGCCTCCACTGGACCGGACACACCGGCTGCGTCATCCTCGCACCCCACCTCGTCGGCCTCAAGAAAAAAGACCTTGGCCTGCCGCATGTCTCCGAGGCTACTCCGCGCCAGATCCGCGACGGCATGTCATGGGAGACAGAGGACGAGCTCTACAACGGCGGCAGCGCCTTCAAGATCTGCTGCCGTGATCACAACGGCGTTGTGGTCACCATCATTGCCGACAACTATTACGGTTACTGCAAGAAAGAAGTTAAGACCCAGATCAGCTTCGCAGCCAACCTCTACGGCATGGCCGAAGAAGAACACGCCGGCGGTGCCATCGCTTTCGCTACCTACATCCTGGGCCAGGAATTCCACGCCGAACAAACCGTCAGCCTCAAAAAAGTCTCCCTCGACCTCGCGCTCTCACTCCTTGGCGATCTGGCCATCCGGCAGCCCGAAGGCTATGCAATCGACCGCCGCTACCCAACCGTCTTCTATCTCCCCGAGAACTCCATCTTTCGCCTGCGCACCGGCTTTGTCACCTGGAGCCAGAACGGTGTCGAACAACGCCTGAACCTGCGCCCCGGCAACGCCTACATCCTACCCTCCGGCTTCCGTGTCCAGATGGAGAAGCAGCTCTCCGGCCGCGCCTGGCGCCTGATCGGAGTTCGCCCCAAAGGCACTCTCTGTCACAAACCCTGCACGGTTTCCGGCGGCGGTAAGTCCGAGATCTCCAAGTCCCTGTCAAGCGCGATCCTCCGCGGCCCGGTATTTGTTCGCGACTTCCACGCCGATATGGCTCAAGTCGCTGAAATCCTAAAAATGGATTTCTCCGCGATCTACCGCAACCGCCTTCCCGACGACCGCAGCCGCCGGCCCATCCTCAGCACAGAGCGTTCTCTTGGCTCGGTCATCCAGCTCCTCACTCCCTCCTCCGACTACAACGACTTCTACAACAACTGGCTTCGTGGCCTCAAACAGACTACCCGCCAGCTCGTCTTCACCGTCAAGCGTTATTACCGTCCCGAGTGGGGCGACAACTGGGCCGAACACTTCTCCGTCGATCACGTCAACGGCTACCTCGGCCACGAATTGAAATTCGAGCAGGAGCCCCTCGTCAGCAACTATCTTCGTGTTGGCTTTGAGCCTGACAGCAGTTGGCGCATCTTCAAGCTGCGTCCAGACTTCTACCCCTCGATTAAGGTTCAAGTAGAAGACGACATCACAGCCTCAGTCGTTCTGCCACGAGAACAACTCTCTGGCCTCGACCCGGAAACCACCAACCCCAGCGTCAAGCTCCTCACCAACTGCGAAACATTGCTATTCCAGCGTCCCGACGAAGCCATTCACCGGGGTAGTGACTGGCAGGCCGAATCCGATATGGCCAGCCCGAACACCTTTATCTCCAACTACGAACCCCTCACTCCGGCAAAGGTCAACGCCATGGTAGACCACGTCACTGAGATGGACCTCTTCAGCCCGCCCATGAAGCAGCTCCTCGAAGACTTCGCCGCCCACGCAACCGGAGAAGCCTACGTAGTCTCCTCGGCCAATCCCCGCCTCGTGAATGGCAAACCCACCCTCAACCCGCGCTACCTCCAGCGCCGCCCCGATCTCGCAGCCCCCCGCGAATCCTACATTGCCGAAATCGTCGCACGTCTGGAACGCGAAATCCCGTCCGGAACCCCCGTCCAATTCCCAGTCAATGCCGTCCTCGCTGGCCGCCGCAATAATCCCCCAGACCCATCCATCAACCTTCCGGCTCTCGCCGTTTACGGCCCCATCCACTATCAGGAACTCCCAGAGCTCTTCATGGAGTTCATCTCCAGCCTCACGGGCAAGTCCCCTGCAACCACTGGCTTCGGCAGTGAAGGCGCACTCACCAAATCGCCATTCAATGCCCTCGCCCCAGTCGTCGATTGCAATAACGCACTGGTCTCCTTCATCCTCACTGGCTATCCCGGCTTTACCACGTCAGCCGGCTGTATCGGCCCCAAGGTCCGAGTCGATCACGACATCAGCCTGCTCGTTCCCGAAATATGGTGCCGCATGCGAGTGGCAGAACGCGAACCCGGCTTTCTACTCAGCCACGGCCTTCTTGAGAAGGTCGATGACTTTGAGTACGACGGACGCAAAGTCCTTGCCAGCCGCCTCGGCTACCGCATCACCCCACTTTTCGTGGACCGCTTCCTCGGTCGAATCTTTGAAGTCCCAGGCGCCGTTTTCCCGGAAGAAATCCTGCGTCCTGAACTCCAGGACCCTGCTGTGTTTGCAGAAGGCATCGACGCAATTGTCGAAACCCAAAGGCGCGTAGCCCAGAACTACTTCGAGGATGGCAGCGTTGAATTCGCCTGCCCACCCTTGAAGGCCCTGCTCCACATCATGGCCCACGGCCATTATGAGGGCGCCGGAATCGAGGACCCAGCCTTCCGCAATCTCTTCACCAGGGATTCTCTTCTTCAAAGCGGCTGGTACAAAGCCCGGCTCGAGGCCAAACAGCGTGTCGACCAGGCACTCTGGGCTCGCCATATCGAAGCTCTCAACGCGTTCGCAAAAGAGGGTGGCACAGGAATCGACCTGCCCAGCCTGCTTGCAAACGCCCAAGCCCGGCAAGCGCGCGTCAACTCACCCGCATACCTGGACGAATTGATCGGCACAATCGGTGCAGATCCTTCACACTCGCTGTGATTTTTCGCCCCACATCACCATGTTCCAGGCCAGCCGCCTCACCAGTGGCAGGCGCGTCAGGATGCTATCCATCGCTGCAAGCGGCATCCACCACCAAAGCGAAGCCGTTGTCTCTTTGAAAATCCGCTTCCAGTAGCGATCCTGATTCGGGTGAATGCGGTCGAAAAGAAAGTACTTCAAAAAGAGGCTTAGACTCAGAATCCAGAATTCTCTGTGCTGCACATTCTCGAAGTATTCAGAAGCCATCCGTACGTCGGCAAAAGTCAGCGGGGCTTCATCCTCAGTTCGAACTTCTGTGGCCATCTCACGATACACATTGATCACGGGGTTGTAAGCTAACGGATCAAATGAAAAGAACCGTCCACCAGGCTTGAGTGCACGCTGGATCTGTGCAAAAAGTTGCCCTTTGTCGGTTACGTGATGGATCGTGTTGGCTACATAGACAAGGTCATAGGATTCCGGCTCGACGGCGAGTGATTCGCCCGACTGTACCAGACCCTCAATTTCAACGCCATGAACCTTTCCCAGCGCAATTGCGCAATTCACCATGCCGGCGGAAAGATCCGTGGCCGTCACAACAGCACCCTGCATCGCAAAGTAAACGCTCGATTCTCCCAAGCCACAACCGATATCGAGAAGCCTCTTGCCTTTGAGGTCCCCCATCAGCTCAAGAATCGCTTTATTCTCAAATGCCGTAGGAGCTTCAAAGGCCTCCTTTACTGCAATCTGGTCCAGTGGCGTAGAAAGAGCCCACAAGTCATG
>JAPKYY010001027.1 GCA_026394095.1 Acidobacteriota bacterium
GTACACCCGCCAGGGCCAAACCACTGTCAATGTGGTTCCCTCAGCCCTCGAGCGGGCTGGCGACTTTAACGGCAGTTCACTTGCCGCTCCGATCGACCCTCTAAACAACACCCCCTTCCCAAATAGAATTGTTCCAGCTTCCCGATGGTCAGCAAACGGGCCTCGCCTTTTGAGGCCGATCCCGCTCCCGAACTTCCCCGGCCCCGGTGGCAACTTCGCCTCTGCCGGCAGCAATCGTACCGACTATCGCGAGGAGCTCATGCGCATCGACTATAACCTGACACCCAAGAACCAACTCTCCTACAAGTTGGTGATGGATAGCTGGAATATCCTCTTCGCATTTCGCAATAACAGTCTGCCCATCGTCCCCAATCCGCGGAACCGCCCCGGCTACCTGACTTCCCTGAGTTGGCAAAGCACGCTTTCTCCGACGATGATCAATTACGCCATGTTCAGTGCAGGCCATACCAGGATTACGGGGGACCCCGATGTCTCTGCCATCACTCGGCCTGCTCTGGGTCTGACGATTCCTGAACTCTATCCCTTAAACCGTTCGGACGTGGCGCCAGCGGTTTCAATTGCAGGCTTTGTCGGCTATAACTCGAACGACCGTATCCGCAGCGGACAGACCCCATTTCAGTTCCGCGACGACTTTACCAAGGTTGCCGGAGCGCACACCCTCAAAGCAGGCGTCTTCGTGATTCGTTCCCGCATGAATGAGAATACGAATGTTCGTGACGAGGGCCAGGTGACCTTCAACACTGCGGCACTGGGCTCCACCAGAAACGTGCTCGCAGACGTGCTTCTGGGCACCTTTCAGCAGTACCAGGAATGGGAATCAGACTCTTTCTATCGTCCGCGCTATTGGACTGTTGAAATGTATGCCCAGGACAAATGGAAGGTCTCGCGTCGATTGACGCTCGATCTCGGGATTCGCTACAACATTCTCAAGCCAGCCACGATCGCGCAGGGAAATGTTTCCACCTGGCTACCCAGGTTTTTCGTTCCGGCAAATGCGCCTCGCATCAACCCCGCCAACGGAGCGTTGGTGCCGGGCTCTGGCGTGGCCGCACTGCCATCCGTACCGGCTTCGGAATCTTCTATGACCGGGTTCCTTCCAACACCCTCAGTGGCAATGCGCAGAATCCTCCTTTCGTAAACGTTGCATCGATCTTTGACGGCAACATCGACCGGCCAGCCGGTGGTGTCGCCCGCGACTTTCCAGCCAACATTAATGCCTGGCCGGATCGCCTCAACGACCCCAGCATCATGTCCTACAATTTCGGCTTTCAGCATCAGCTGCCCTCCAATGTCATCCTCGACGTGAATTACGTCGGCAACGTCGGACGCCATTTGCCTTACACTCTCAATCTGAATCAGTTGCCGGTTGGCACATTACTGAGCCCGCCGAATTCGACGACCAACGTAAACGCATTGAGACCCTACCTTGGCTACAGCAACATCACTATGCGTGAACGCACCGATACATCCAACTACAACGGTCTCCAGGTGAACGCCACCCGTCGCTTCGACCTGGGGCTCTCCTTCGGAGTTGCCTATACTTTCTCCAAAACGATGGACAAGTTTGGCGGCGCAACACCCCAGGACAGCTTCGCCCCCGCACTCGATATCGCCCGCGCCAATATCGACATCCCACATATTCTGTCTGTCAATTACATCTACGAACTTCCCTTCTTCAAGAAGAGTGGCAACCCCTTTCAACGAACCGTACTTGGCGGCTGGGGAGTCGCAGGCGTCACCGCCGCTCAAAGCGGTGCCCCTGTCTCGGTGAACGTACCCACCGATATCGCTCGAATCGGGTCAGGAGCTTCTCGAGCCACGCTCATCGGCAATCCCTTATTGGCTGCAGGCGAGCGCACACCTGGGCGCTGGTTCAACACGGCCGCATTCCAAGCTCCGGGCGCGATGACGCCTGGCACCTTCGGCAACAGCGGCAGAAACATCTTGCGAGGCCCTGGTTTCCAGAACTGGGATGTCACCCTTCTAAAGACTTTCATTGTGAAAGAGAAGATGCGCTTGCAGTTCCGGGCTGAATCCTTCAATGTCTTGAATCACGCAAATTTCACTTCGATCAATACAACGGTTGCCTTCAACGCAGCGGGTGCGGCTTCCAATGGCTTCGGCGGAGTCAACGGCGCGGGTCCGGGCCGTGTGATGGAATTTGCATTGAAACTTCTCTTCTAAGCCATGCAACTCCAATCCAATTTCTCTGCTGATGAAATCGTGGCGGCGATTCAAGCCGTCAGCGACTACGATTTTGACCGCCCCCGCACCAGGCTCGTCGAAGTGGAGCTTCTGATCAACTCCACTCACGGAAACCGGGCAGCGCGTCTGCAAATCGAAAAACTCATGGCCGCGTTGCTGGCTTCAAAAGCAACAGTCGCAGCAAAACAGTTCATCTGCAAGAAGCTGTGGATTATGGGTACGGATCTTTCCTTGCCGGCACTGGCCAACTTGCTGGAAGGCTCCAATCCCGTCTTGTCGGAAGCGGCTTGTTACGCTCTTCGGTCTCAGGATTCAGCAGCGGCATTGGCAGTTTTGCGCAAGTCACTCACTCGTTGCCGTGGTGTGGCCCGCGTGGCGATCCTCAACCTGCTCGGCGACAAAAAGGATGCCACAAGTGCTGCTCAGATCATTGCGCTAGCTTCAGATCCTGACCCTCTTTTGTCTGACGCTGCAATCTGCGCCTTGGGCAAGATTGCCAGCGGCGAAAGTGTGGCGGCCCTTGATCGGATGCACCGGGGACCGGATCCAACTCGTCGACTCAATTCCGCCCATGCTCTGCTACAGGCTGGCCAACAACTGGCCCAGAGAGGCAATTCCGCCGCTGCTAGAGCCATATGGAGTCAGTTGGTGAAAGACACCGAAGCACCCCAGATTCGCCGCGGAGCCAGCCTGGCGCTCAAAGGATAATCATGCCCATTGACCTTCACCTAAGCCGGCGTCAATTCCTGGTGGCTCCTGTCGCAATGGCCGCCCCGCAATCCACTCCACCCTCTGACCGGATCCGTCTTGGGGTCATCGGTCTGGGTCCTCGCGGTCGCTATGTCCTGGGTCATTTCCTCAAAGAAGACGACATCCAGGTTGTTGCCGTTTGTGACGCCTCTGAAGAGAGGCGAAACGAGGCCAAGCAGATGGTCGATCAGCGCTACGCCAACACCGCCTGTCTCACCTATCGCCAGCATGAGCAGGTCCTGGAGCGCCAGGACATCGACGCCGTCCTGATTGCTACGGGCGATCGTTGGCACGGCGTCCTGAGCGCCCTGGCTGCAAAGGCCGGCAAGCATGTCTATTGCGAAAAGCCCTTTACACTCACCATCGCCGAAGGGCGTGAACTCGCAGACACCATTAAGCGTTACGGCACGATTTGGCAATGCGGAATGCAGCGCCGCTCCGACCCTGGCTATCAGTTTGTATATGACGTGATCAAGGCCGGGCGCATCGGTCGCTTAAGCGCCATCACTCTGTCCTTCGGAGAATTTGGCGGTGGTAGGGTCGGCATTCCGGTCCCGGAGCCAGCTCCAAGTCTGGAACGCTTCGACTATGACCGCTGGTTAGGGCAATCACCCTGGATGCCCTATTCGAAAATTGCTTCCAGCAGCAGTTGGCGTGTGAATTGGGATCTGAGCGGTGGCGTAATCGCCGACATGGGCCCGCACTTCGTTCAGATCGCCCAGTGGATCCGGGGCGCCAACCCAGGCCCGATTGATTTCTCGGGCGATGCCGCCTTCCATCCCGAGGCCGAGTACAACGCTACGCCTTATTTTCTGAGTGTGCGGGCGCGTTATCCAGACCGATTCACTTTGATGATGGACATGCAGCCCAAAGCCATGCGTTTTGATGGCAGCCGGGGATGGATCAAGCTCTCAGACGTTGATGGCAGCGTGGAGTTGTCATCCCCAGAACTGACTCGCGGTATAGAACGTCAGCAATCGCCATGGAAGGTGATGAAGCCGCATATCAGGAATTTCCTCGATTGCGTGCGCTCCCGCCAGGAACCAGTTACAGGAGTTGAGGTCGCTCAGGCCGCTCATAACATCGCCCATGCCGCTAACCTTTGCTTGCGGCTTGAGCGGCCTCTGCGCTGGAATCCCGAACACGAGTCCTTCATTGGCGATGACGAAGCCAATCGAATGCGCGCCAGGTCCATGCGGGTCCCGTGGAGGATCTGACCCTCGCCAATTCCAGCGACAGATCAGGCGGTCGCACTAAGTCTATTGGAGGTTTGTGCTGATGAAGTCCGATGTGGCGATCCGCTCGGTCGAATACAGTTTTGAGGATTTTCTCTACCGCTCTCCGATGAAATTCGGAGGAATCGCTGTAGACCGGGTCACCCTCTTGAATACTGCCATAACGGTTCGAACTCAAGCCGGGGAGGAGTGTACGGGCTTCGGATCCATGCCGCTCGGCAACATCTGGGCATTCCCCTCTCGCCTCATGACCTACGACCAGACTCTCGGTGCCATGCAACTGCTCACAGGAAGTCTTGCCAAAATCCTGGCTAGTTACCAGGACTTCGCACACCCGGTTGACATCAGCCACGACCTGGAGCCACGCTACTTCGAGGAGGCAACACGAATCTCTCGCGAAGAGCAATTAGCCGAGGCAATTCCAAAGCTCGCCACTCTGGTGGTAGCCAGCGCCTTTGATGCCGCCCTTCATGACGGCTTCGCTAAAGCAAGCAAGATCAACTGCTTTCATGGCTATTCATCCCAATACATGAAGCGTGACGCGAGTGCCTACCTCGATAGCTCCTTCAGAGGCCAGTACCTGGATCAGTGTTTACTGCGGGCACCAAGGCAGTCGATGCCCCTTTACCATCTCGTCGGCGCACTCGATCCAATCACCGGCACCGACCTTTCCCGGCCCCTCCACGATGGACTCCCGGAAACGCTGGGCGACTGGATTCGCACCGACGGGTTGACACATATCAAAATCAAGCTAAACGGTGACGACCTGCCCTGGGATGTAGAGCGGGTAGTCCAAATAGATGCAGAAGCTCAAAGCGTTCGTACAGGGGCCTGGCACTACTCGCTCGATTTCAATGAGCGCTGTCCAAATGTTGAGTACCTGCTGGAATTCCTCGCACGTATCGAAGAACGCTCTCTTGATTTGATGAGCCGTATCCAGTACATCGAACAGCCCACTGCGCGCGATCTTAAGTCCAAGCCTGAAAATCGCATGCACAAGGCCGCACAAATCAAGCCCGTGGTGATCGACGAGTCACTTGTGGACTACGAAAGCCTTCTCGCGGCCCGCGACCTCGGTTACACCGGTGTGGCACTCAAGGCATGTAAAGGGCAAGGCAATGCACTGTTGATGGCCATGGCCGCAATGAAGTTCGGGCTGTTCTTGTGCGTTCAGGATCTAACCTGTCCGGGTGCCTCGCTGATTCAATCTGCCGGGCTTGCCGCCCGCATACGCGGCGTAGCCGGTATTGAGGCCAACGCCCGTCAGTTTGTTCCCTTAGCCAATCAGCTTTGGGATACAAGCTTCCCGGGCATCTTCACCATTCGCGAGGGTTCCATGGCTACGGGCCAATTGACAGGCCCAGGCCTGGGCGCCTTCGAAGCTAAACTCAGGGGCAACTATTAATATGCAGACACCACAAAAATCGAAATACTCCCGCGAAGACCGGGCCCTACGGGAGCAGCGGCTGAGACTCTCTGTGGCTGCCCGCAATTTCGAAGGTGTGCCCTTATTTGAAGCCTTGGAGCGTATTGCCCAAATTGGATTCGACACCATCGACAACTTTGATTGGCGAAACCCGGATCTCTTTCGCCTCTACCAGGAAGGCCTCAAGCGTTATGATCTTGGCGCAGGCGTGCTTGTGGTCAACAAGAAGCCCGACGTGAATGCTCTCGGCTGTAGCCTCGTCGACCCCGGTGAGCGCGACGGCTTTTTGCAGGAACTGGAACTCTGCGCCGCGGCCGCGGGGAAGGTCGATTGCTCCCGGCTGGAAGTACTAAGTGGAAACCAGAGGCCAGGGGTTCCGAGATCCGAGCAAATGGATTGCGCCGTTGAGACGATGAAAGCTGCTCTCCCCCTCCTTGAGGCCGAGGGAATGACTGCCGTTGTCGAGTTCTTGAACACCGCCGTCGATCACCCGGGCTATTTTCTCGAGCACAGTGATGATGCTCTTGAATTGATCCGGCGGGTGGGAAGCCCACGAGTTCTTGTACTCTTTGACCTCTACCATGTGCAGATTTCGCAGGGAAATCTAATTGAGCGACTACGCAACAACATAGAGCAGATAGGGCAAATTCACTTTGCCGACGTTCCGGGACGGCACGAACCAGGCACTGGCGAGATTCACTTCCGCAATGTCTTCCGTGCCATCTACGACCTCGGTGATCGCTATCGCGGATATGTCACCGCCGAATACCATCCAACCGACCTCTCGTTCCGCGATTTGGAGAAGGTGAAGCAGTTGGCAAGCTTCGGTCCAGAATAGGTAGCGCACGCGCGCGAGAGCCCTATTCGGCGAACTGAGTATATGATGAGCGCGTGATCGATCGACGTTATTTACTGGGTTTGTTGCCGCTCGCCGGCTGCGGGACGCGGGGCCAGCGGCGCATTGCCGTGATTCCGAAGGCTACCGCGCATTTGTTCTTTGTCACGGTACACGAAGGAGTAGAGCGTGCAGCGCGCGAGTTTTCGATTGAGGCGCTGTGGAATGGGCCAAGCGATGAGACCGATTCTAGCCGCCAGATCCAGATTGTGGATTCGATGGTGGCGCAAGGGGTAGACGGCATCGCGATTTCGGCGACAGACGAGCGAGCTCTTGTCGCTCCACTGATGCGGGCGAGGGCTGCGAAGATTCCGGTGGTGATCTTTGATTCGGCAGTTGCGATGGAAGACTACGTGAGCTTTATCTCGACCGATAACTATGGCGCGGGTTGTCTGGCGGCGAGGAGGCTGGCCTTGCTGGTGGGAGGGATGGGAAGTGTCGCGATGATTCAGCAGAAGCCGGGTGGGGCATCGACTGGCCGCCGGGAGAGCGGGTTTGAAGAGACGCTGGCTAAGGAGTTTCCCGAGGTAAAGATTGTGGCGCGGCAGTTCAGCATGGGTGACAGGGCCAAGGCCCGTGCAGCGGCTGAAAACATTCTGACTGCCCAGGCGGGGCTCGCCGGGATCTTCGCCTCAAGTGAAGCGTCATCGATCGGAGCAATTCAGGCGATTCGATCTCGAGGAGCTAAGTTGAAGCTTGTCACTTTTGACGATAGCGAGATGCACCGCGAGGCGCTAAAAGAGGGTGTAGTGAATCTGATGCTCGTTCAGGATCCGGCGCGCTTGGGCTACGAGGCAGTGAAGGCGCTGGCCGGCTTCTTGCGCGGCGAGGCGCAGCAGAAGCGGCTGGATTTGCCGGTGCGCGAGATTGTGTAGGAAACCGTGCGTTCTTATCCAATTTGATATTTGCATCACGCACCAGAAAGTCAATTTACTTATTACTTGGAATTGAGCGGATCATACTAATCGGTCAAGAAGGCCCCCTCTTACATGCGATGCCGCCAGAGAGGCTTAGGAAAACTCCATTCTGCTAAGGTTCTCCCCGCAGAACAGGCCGCTTCGGGTGGCTTTAGGTGCACTTCAACTTCAAAAGCCGGGTTT
>JAPKYY010000084.1 GCA_026394095.1 Acidobacteriota bacterium
CCGGTTCAGTCACTCAAAGCCACCGGCCCGCTCCGGCTCGAAAAAACAGGCGAAGATTCCATTGCCAACTACTACCGCAGCTACCTTCCCCTCACCGATGGCGACGAAGTCTACGGGCTCTACATCGTTCCCAAGAAGCCGATCGCCAAACGCGCCCCGCTGGTCATCTCGCAACACGGTGGTGGCGGCACCCCCGAGATGGCTACCTTCAACGGCGGTACCAACTACAAAGATCAGGTCCGCGGCGCCGTCTCAGAAGGCTACGTCGTTTATGCACCTCTCACCGTCATGTACCCTTTCCGGGATCGCGACAACGGCACTGTCATCCCGCCTGAAGTCCGAAAGATGCTGGACGAAAAATTCCGTACCGTGGGCACCAGCCTCGCCGCCGTCGAAGTCCAAAAAATCTCCCTCGCCCTCGACGAACTCATCAAGCGCCCCGAAATCGACCCAAAACGCATCGCCATGATCGGGCTCTCTTATGGTGGCTACTACTCGCTCTATACGGCTGCCCTCGAGCCACGCATCGGAGTTGTCGTTGCCAGTTGCAGCTTTTCTGACTTGCCCGCCATCACAGACGGCAAAACCGAAGGCCGCCTCATGGACATGTCACCTCCCGACGTTGCTGCTCTCATCGCACCCCGTCCGCTCCAGATCCAGGGAGGCACGAGTGACAAAGGCCTGCCCATCGATAAAAGCCGGGCCGCCGCCAAACGCACCGCCCTTGTCTATGAAAAGACAGGCGCAAAAGATAAATTTGTCTTCGAGGAATTCGATGGCGGCCATGAGTTTCGAGGCTCCCTGGTCTGGCCTTTCCTGAGAAAGCATTTATAGCCATCTCATGCTAATCTGTGTAGGAAATGGCATACGTAATTGCAGAGCCCTGCATTGGGACAAAAGATACAGCTTGTGTAGACGCCTGCCCGGTGGACTGCATCCATCCGAAAAAGGATTCTGAGAAATTTGAAGCCGAAACGATGCTCTACATCGACCCGGTAGAGTGCATCGACTGCGGCGCTTGCGTCCCTGTTTGCCCCGTTTCGGCGATCTTCGCTCTCGACGACCTGCCAGAGAAATGGGCCGAATTCACCCCCAAGAACGCCGCTTACTTCGGTCGCTAGGCTTTTCTTCCCACTACGCTCTTCATCGCTAACACTTGCGTTTTGAGCGTATGCGCGGCAAAATCTTCAAACCTGATCCTGGCTGAATGCAATAGATCCTCGTCTATGTATTCGGCCTCTATTAATTTGATGCCGATATTTTCGATCACCCGCGGCCAAAGCTCAACTTTTTCTGCAAACCCGGCCGACCCGCACTCTGCCACCTGATCCGCTTCCTGGCTCTCTACTTCCAACAGGCCCGCCTCCTCAAACATGGCCGGCAAATGGTCCCCCATTTCGTTGTCCCAGCCGTTATCAGCCCGCCATTTCAAAAAAGCTGAATAGAAAGCCAGAAATTCCGCTGGCGCCTCGGGCTCCCATCGATTTTGGCCGTGGTTGTAGTCAAGAACAACCACCCTTCCCCCACTCTTGGTCAGATTCGCCATCCCCGACACAGCAAGACCCGGATTGCTCACCCATTGCAAAGTCCGTGCCGCTGCCACCACATCGAAACTCTCTTTAGACACCAGATCCAGCGCATCCCCAACCTCAAACCGAAGATTGGTCTCCCCGCTATGCTGCTCGCGAGCCAAATCAATCATCCCGGCGTCGCGATCTAGCCCTACCACCAGCCCCTCACCACCAACAGCCCGCGCGATACAAACAGTGATTGCTCCCGTCCCACACCCTACATCCAGTACAGACATTCCCGGCCTCAAGACTTCAGCCAAGCGTTGATGATCCTGCCCAAGGCTTCGCCGCCCAAGGATTGTCGTCTCGGACTGATGTCCTTGCTCTGCCATCCAGCTATCTCGAAGGCCGATAGCCAGCAGAGCACTTCTCCGTCTCAAAAACCCTTACATAAGTCACGCGCGCCGGCGATCCTGCAATAGCCGCCGCCACCACATCGTAGAAAAACTTGGCCAGATTCTCCGCACTGGGGTTGATTTTGTCGAATGGTGCAATCTCATTGAGGAAGCCATGGTCAAACTTGTCGATCCACTCCTTCACTGCCTGCTTGATCACTTCAAACTCGATCACCATCCCCAGATGGTCCAGCGTCTCTCCCTCAACCGTGATTTGCACACGATAGTTATGCCCGTGCACATTCGCGCACTTGCCGGGATAATCCTTCAAATAATGAGCAGCAGAAAACTGCTGCTCCACAATCACTTCAAACATCCAGTACTCTCTACAACCAGAATAAGCCGTGTCAGCAGCTTTGCGCTGGCCTACGGCAGAAACTTGCTGGCATTGCGTTGTGCGTATTCCTCGAGCCCAATCGGAGCTTTCCCGGTAAGAGTCTTCACCCCATCCGTAACCGTGCTCGCATAGCCCTGGCGCACAAAGCTGAAAAGGATTGCGAGAAATTCGGAATAGTCTTTCGGCACTCCAGCATTCACCAGAGAGTCGATGAATGCCGAATCCTCCACATGCTGGTATCGAATCGTCTTTCCGGCTGCGCGTGACAGGATGGCCGCTGCTTCCGTGTAAGTTAGGGCTTCCGGGCCAGAAAGTGAGAAGGCCTGGTTGTCGAAGCTGTCTGTCGTAAGCGCAGCAAACGCCGATGCTGCAATATCGCGGGCATCAATGAAAGCAGAACTCGCATCCCCAGCCGGCAGCGGAATCACTCCAGCCGCCTGAATGGCAGGCAGCCAGAAGGTATGGAAGTTGTCCATAAACCAGTTCGGCCGAAGCAGCACGTAGCGATGTCCTGACTTTTCCAGCAGCAACTCCAGTTGTCGCAGCGGTGCCTGCTCGTTGAATTGCACTCCGTCCGCCGATTGCATCACAAATTTGCGAGGCTTCTGGAAGGCAACCTCAAGGAAGGGCCCCATCAACTGCATTACATCGAGATACCCCGGAGGAAAGACGAGAAAGATCCGGTCTACCCCCTCCAGCACAGGCGCAAAGGTACTCGGGTCGGTGAAATCGAGACGGGCCGTTGTGGAATTGCGCGACGCCGCCACCACCGTTTCCCCAGCCGCAGACAGCAATTCAACTAGCGGCTTTCCGACGTTGCCGGTGGAGCCGAGAATGAGAATTCGTTGGTTCATGCCCGATAGGATGACAACCTCGTTGAGATGGATGCTGCCACTTTGTATCAATTACATGTCTAATCGTCTTGTATCCTTGGCTTATGGATGTTCTCAGCGATTGGCTGCGCGTTCTGGAGACCAGAGGACTCCTACTGGCTCGAAGCCGCTTTGCTGCCCCCTGGGGCATCGCAATTCCCGCCTCCGGCGACTGTATGTTTCATGTCGTCAGCGAAGGTGTTTGCTGGCTACGCTGCCCTGGCGAAGAGCCATTGCTGCTCGAACTGGGTGATTTCGTTTTGTTGCCCGGAGGCGAGTCTCATGAACTGGTTCATTCGAGAGACGGGCTCACCGAAGATCTGTCGGTCGTGCTTGCGCGTGCTCAAAGCCCTGTAGGAGATGTCGCGGGGAGCGTCGTTTGCGGTGCCTATCAAAGCGGAGCATTGCGCCCCTTGCCGCTCATCCGCTCATTGCCCAAGATCGTGCATTTTCGGGCCGAAGAGCTAAGCCAAGATGTAGGCTTGGCCTCGGTGATTCAGCTCTTGCTGGCCGTGGTAGAGCGGCCAGGCCCGGGCGGAGAAGCCCTGCTGCCAACGCTCTTCGATGCCTTGCTCCTGTACACCCTACGCGCCTGGGGAAACAAGACTTGTTCCCAGAATCGTTGGATGGCGGGCTTGGGCGATCCAGCCCTCTCTGCCGCCCTGCAGCAAATGCATTCCGAACCTGGCAGAGCCTGGACGGTGGAGACGCTCGCCCAGGCTGCCGGTCTATCACGCGCCGTTTTCGCAAAGCGCTTCAGTGAAGCCTTTGGCGAGCCCCCGCTCGGTTATCTCACTGCCTGGCGCATGCGCCTGGCCGCAAAGATGTTTGCTGAGGCAAAGGTCTCGGTCGTGGAGGCAGCCACCAACTTGGGCTACGACTCCGAATTCGCCTTCAGCCGCGCATTCAAGCGGGTTTTAGGTGTCGCCCCGAGTGTGTATCGCAGACAAGCTCAGCCCGTGAGATGATCTACCCTTAAGAAGATCCACCATGCAACGACGTTTTTTCCTTGCCTCCGCCACTGCTGCCTTTGCCCAACAGAAACTCCCCCTTCAAGAGTTTGAAC
>JAPKYY010000080.1 GCA_026394095.1 Acidobacteriota bacterium
GAAAGTTTCTGAGGAGTAAAGATCGGCAAGCCAGGGCAGGCCGAGGATAGATATGTGGGCCAACGGATTGGCGGCCCGCAGGGCGTGCAATGCCGGGAGACACATGATCGCGTCTCCGAGCCAATTTGTTGCCCGAACGAGAATCCGCATAAAATCTATCTCAGCATGTTAAACGCCGAACAGCTTGCCAATTTAGACCGGGATGGATTTTTGGTTGTGCCGGATGCGGTGCCGCCAGAGATGCTGGAAGCCTTGCGGGAGCGCATTGAAGAGCTCTTTGAGAGCGAGGGAGAAAATGCCGGCGGGGAGTTCAAGAAAGAGGCCGGTGCGAGACGTTTGGCCAATTGCGTTGACAAGGGTGAAGTGTTTCAATCGGCAATTCAGATTCCTTTGATGCTCGAGGCGAAGGCTCATATCCTTGGGCCTGAGTTCAAGCTTTCGAGCCTTAACGTAAGATCCACCAACCCGATGAGTGAAGCGGATCAGCCGTTGCATGTCGATATGAATGGCATTCGTGACGAGAAGGGCTATTGGGTTGCCAATACGATCTTTATGCTCGATGATTTTACTCCGGAGAATGGGGCAACGAGGGTAGTGCCGGGTTCGCACCGTTGGGGAAAGCGGCCGCAGGAGGAGATGGCAGACCCGTTTGCTGCGCATCCAGAGCAGATTCTAGTAACTGGGAAAGCCGGCACTCTGGTGATCTGCAATGCGCACACGTGGCATGGCGGGACGGCGAACAGGACAGGCAAACAGCGGCGGGCGATGCATGCGTTTTTCTGCAGGGCCGATAAACCGCAGCAGCAATATCAGAAGAAGCTCTTGCGTCCGGAGACTCAGACTGGACTGAGCCCGGCCTTAAGGAAACTCCTTGCCATTGATGACGCGCAGAACGATATTTTGTCGGCGGAAGTGGCAGTTACGAGCGGCTTCCTGAAGTAGCCAGCTCAAACCAGAAGACCGACCCCTGGCCAACGGCACTTTGCACCCCGATGCGGCCGCCCATAAGTTCGACCAGTTTCTTGGAGATGGCCAGGCCAAGACCGGTGCCGCCGAAGCGGCGAGTGGTGGTGCGGTCGGCCTGTTCGAATTCTTCAAAAATACCCTGGAGTTTTGCCTCTTCAATTCCGATGCCGGTGTCTTCGACAACGAAGCGCATCTGTTGGCCATCGGCCATTCCGACGTCGATGCTAACTCCGCCGTGGTCGGTAAACTTGAGCGCGTTGCTCATCAGATTGGACAGAACCTGTCGCACGCGGACGGGATCACCCAGGCAGAGCTGGGGGACTTCTTTGCGGACTTGCAAATGCCATTCGAGGCCCTTGCTCTCGGCCTGCAACTGCAAAGGACGGCAAGTCTCATCGAGGAGGTGACGCAGATCGAATTCGACATTTTCGATTGTGAGCTTGCCGGCATTGATCTTGGAGAGGTCAAGGAGATCGTTGACCAGAGTCAGCAGATGGTTGCCACTTTGAGACATGATGCCGATCAGCTCGCGCTGCTCATCGTCAAGCGGGGTTCCGCGCATGAGGTCGGTTACGCCGATGATCCCGTTGAGTGGGGTTCGAATTTCATGACTCATATTGGCGAGGAATTGAGTACGGGCGCGTGAGGCTTCTTCTGCAGAGTCGCGGGCGTTGCGAAGGTCGTCGGCCTGGGATTCAAGCTGAATCTGCGTCATGACCATTTTCTTCAGGTGTGTATTGGCCAGCTTGGCTGAAATCCATAGGAAAAGCCAGGAAATACCAAATATGAGGGCGCTAGACCAGCCGAAGCTATCCTGAACGGTGAGACACCAGATCAAGAAGGGAATCATGCTGACAAGATTGAAGGCTTTGGCTAAAGAAAGATCTGGGGCAAAGACGCTACAGCCCAAGGCATTCCAGCTGATGAGGCCAAAGAGGATCAGATGAGAAAAATCAGAATGCGGACCCACCGCAAGGGCAAAACTGGTAAGGAAGCTCATCAGCGCTGAGAGCAGGAGGCTGGAGACTCTGATTTCTTCGCGAACCGACCGCCAATTACTTGAGGCATTGGCGGCACGATTGGCCGCTACGGTTCTCCAAATGGATCCGAGCAGGACAAATAATGTGCCAAGCCAGAAGATCCAAAAATAGGTACCAGGAATTTCGACTTGCAGCGCAACGGCTGCGAGAAGGAGTGGATAGACAAATCCACCAAGCCTTACGCGTGAGCCAAGTTCGACAAGAAGCCGACGCTCCAGCTCTTCGGAGGCAAACGCCTTAACCATAACTGTGCATGGATTTTAACAGCACTCGCGTGCGTAGTGGAGAATTCATTTTGCATGAGGTGGCATTGGGGTTTTGTCATCATGCCGGGACCCAGCATCACAATTGCCACTCATTCAAGTGGGGACGCCAAAGCGCGGGAGAACCCATCTCATGAGGATGAAGTAGCCGAGAAAGAACAAAAGCAGACTGACAAGTTCGATCATTGTGTATCCTTGGGGCTTTTCCGTTGCACCCTAAGCATAGTTGAAATTGGACAAGAAAATGCGTGATCGCGAGACCTCGACCATCAGCTAGTACGGCAAAACTAGGTCCTGGCTTCTGCCGCTGCTAAACTAGAGAAGAAAATTACTATATATGGTTGACGCCGTACTCGCTAAAATCTTCGGCACCAAGCATGAGCGTGAAGTTAAACGCATCAAGCCCAAAGTCGAAGCGATCAACAATCTCGAAGCTGCCATGCGCCAGCTCACCGACGCTGAGCTGACAGCCAAAACAGCTGTGTTCAAGCAGCGCATTGCCAATGGCGAGACGCTCGATGACCTTCTTGTCGAAGCATTTGCCGTTTGCCGGGAAGCCTCGCGCCGCGTCCTGAACATGCGTCACTTCGACGTCCAGCTGATGGGCGGAGCCTTTCTGCATGAAGGCAAGATTGGCGAAATGCGGACTGGTGAAGGCAAAACGCTGGTTGCGACTTTGCCGGCCTACCTCAATGCCCTTGAGGGTAAGGGCGTGCATGTCATCACGGTGAACGACTACCTCGCCAAGCGCGACTCCGAATGGATGGGCCGTCTGCACACCTTTCTCGGCCTCACCGTCGGTTGCATCATCCACGACATTAGCGAACAAGAGCGGCGCGACGCCTACCAGGCCGACATTACCTACGGTACGAACAACGAATTCGGCTTTGATTACCTGCGCGACAATATG
>JAPKYY010000902.1 GCA_026394095.1 Acidobacteriota bacterium
CTCAACGAAACCAGCCTGGCGTGTGTACTTGATGCCGTTATCGATCAGGTTGTAAAGCAGTCTCTCAATCTGGATACGATCTGCTGAAATCACCGCTTTTCTCGGAAGCTGATTGCGAAGGTGAACCTGACGATCCTGGGCTGGGATTTCCAACTCATCCATCACCTCCCGGATCAATGGCACCAGATCCAGGTCTTGCATCTGCAGCGCAAGCTGGCCACCCTCTGCCTTGGCCAGGTTCAGCAATGCCCGCACAATCTGTGACAGCCGATCGATGTCAAGCAATGCCGCCTCAATGGCAACCCGAAGCTCTTCCTCTGTCGTTGCCGTCATCAGCGCCACTTCTAACTGCCCACGAACCACCGTGATCGGTGTCCGCAGTTCATGCGACACATCGGTTGAGAATTGTCTGATCTGCTGAAAACTCTTATCCAGCCGCTCCACCATCCCATTGAAATTCTCGATCATATGATCCAGCTCATCGCGTGAGCCGCGCAGCGGAACGCGTAAGGAGAGATTCGACCCCGACACCTGAGCCACTTGAGCAGCCACTTCCGTCACCGGCTGCATCGCCCGCCGGGCAAGCAGCCAGCCAAGCCCCGCGGCCGTGAGAATGATAAAGGGCAGCGCGACGAAATAGTCCTGACTAAACTGATCAATCACGTAAAGGCTGGGGGTGAAATTCCGGCCAAGCGCCACAAAATATTTGTGATTCCGCTCACTCAAAGTTCCCTCGCGAACCATGAAAACCTGGCCTCGGAGATTCGGATGAAAGGTATAACGAGGATTGTCTTGAGAAAGGATCGTCGTGATGAGTGCAGGACTCTGGAATCCCATCTCCCGGTACATCTCAGAGCTCTCCAGCACTTCGCCTTTTTCGTCTGCGATCATGTAGATCAGCTTCAGACGCTCAACGATCGCCGTCTCTTCTTTATCGGTTGGGTCGTACGCCCATTCGAGCTTTCCTTTGGCGTCGATGCGTAAGAAACCCTTGGTTGCCGCCCATTCTTCATCGAGCAGACCCTGCACCGTCGTCTCGATTACGCCTCGCAACATGCTCCGCAGCACAAAGCCGAAACCTGTCAGAACTATTGCGAAAAAGACGGCATAGCTCAGCGCAAGTCGAAATCGTAGACCTCTGAATATACTGCGCTGCATCATCCCAATTTACAGCAGTCGCAATTTTGCGAAGCTTAAGCGGTCTTCTCGCCGCGGCTCTCAGGTAGCTCAAGCATGTAGCCAATGCCACGCACCGTGTGGATCAGCTTGGCAGGATAGCGGTCATCGATCTTCGAACGCAGGTGACGAATATACACATCCACAATGTTGGTCAGCCCGTCGTAATCCATATCCCAGACATGCTCGACGATCATCGTGCGGCTCAATGGCCGGCCCTTGTTCCGCATCAGATACTCGAGAATTGAAAACTCTTTCGGCGCCAACTCGATGTTGTCTCCTGAACGGGTCACCTTGCGGCGAATACAATCGAGCGTCAGTTCTCCTACCGCCAACTTCTCTGGAGTTGGCTGCCCACGCCGCAACAATACTCTTACTCGCGCCAGAAGCTCGACAAACGCAAACGGCTTGGTCAGATAGTCGTCGGCCCCAAGTTCCAGACCCTTCACCCGGTCTTCCACCGCCCCACGCGCACTCAAAATCAGCACCGGCGGATTCGTCTTCCGGTTGCGGATCTTCTCTAAAACCTTGATGCCGTCCATATCGGGCAGCATCATGTCCAGGGTAATCAGGTCGTAAT
>JAPKYY010000685.1 GCA_026394095.1 Acidobacteriota bacterium
AGCCTTTAGCGCAAATGGAGCGATGTCGATATCGAATTCAGCTCCACCTACCCCAAGCATCCTGTAGGTACCGTGCATACGTCCCGTTGGCGTTTCGAGCTTGCACCAGGATGAGTACTGAAACGACGCTCCGGGTTCAAGCGCTGGTTGCTTTCCAACCACCCCAGGCCCTTTCACTTCTTTCACTGCATCTACTGCATCGGTGATCGTCCAGTGGCGGCTTAGTAGTTGCACAGACTGCTCGCTGCGATTGGTGATGCGAATCGTATACTCAAAAACCCAAGTCCCCTGTTGCGGCCTCGAGTTCTCGGGAGAGTAGCGCGAGAGCACCTCTACTCGAATATCGTGTGTCACAGCATCGGACAAGGGTCCGAGATCGGCAATAGAGCTTGTCATACAGGAACCCATAGAATACCAAGTTTGTTGACCATTCTGACATTAAGACAAAACCCGTTCACAACTTTTTGAAAACTCTATTTCCTTTGTTTTCAACATTCAGTGAGCCTCAAAAGATTAAGACGTTCTTGAGTCTTTGCATACTTTAGGGCGGGTGGAAGGTGAGGCAATCCAGTGCCGCACCTTCCACCCAATTTCATTTGAGGATTCCAATGCAATGCCCACCAATCCAGAACTTCTCCTGCTTGAGGAGGAGGTCCAGAGGCGATTCAAGCCCTCCAACCCAATCACACAGGCCATCGCAGCAAAACTTGCCAGGACGCTGTACCAGCAACGCCGCTGCGAATACCTGATCCATTTCGCCCGTTCCATTCCTACACGAAAAATCGATGAGATGCCGCTCGAAAAACAAGCGGCATTCAAGCACAACGTCAAGAAGCTGCTCGAAAGGCTTCAAACCTTCAAAAGATCCAGTCGTGACTATTCCGCGGCCTTGCGTGTCCAGACGCAGCCCGCAAATGAGGCGGCCGCCGATGCCGTACAGAACAAAGCCAATTTCTCAGGAGAAAAAAATGTCTAACTATTCAATTCCCGAATCGATCCTTTATCCCATGGAAAGCCGCCAGGATCTTCTGGATCTGGCCAACCAGCTCAGACTCGAATATCAACCGCAAAACGCAGCCGAAGACGAAATCTTCGAGCGCATCATCGTTGCTGCCTGGTTGCGAAAGAGATACGAGAAAGTGCGAAGCAAGTTATACGACAAGAAGAATGCCATGCCAGTGGAGTCGCCCAATCTGAGCGTCACAATCGACTCCATTCGCCGCTTTCAGCATGAAGTGGAACAACAAAAAAAGCAGCTTTCCAATCTCAGAAAATCACTACGCCGGCTTCGCGAGACAGGTGTCAATTCCAATTTGGAGGATCTCCATGAATTTGCTCCTGCCGCCTAGCAAAACTCCAGTCTCGGACCGCCATGTTTTGAAGTTCACCCATCTTCATCAGAAAGTGCATGAACGCCTGGCACCTGGCACGCCCGAAGAACACTCCTTATGCAATGAGGTTGTTGTTGGTTTGTGGCACTATCGAACCTTTCGAGCCAGGGCAATGGCGCACGAACGCGAACTGAAATTGCTCGAAAAATCCTCAGGAACAAACGAAGCCATTGAACAGGCAAAGCGGGAACTTGCATCCACTCAGCGCCAGGCCAAACATCAGAAAAACTTTGCCTGGCGCAGGCGAGCAAAGTACTTCGACCTGAAAACGGCTCGCGAGAACCGCGAAAGGGGCCTCAAGGCTGCTTGAACAACTCGAAGCGGTGCACCGAATCAAATTGCCGGATCCCCAAATAGCGCCCAAAATCAAACCACTTCTCAGCCGGATTCTTGCCAAGAAATACCGAGTCATGATCCGCAACCAATATGCGCACTTGGATCTTCCTGCTCTCAGCCCTCTTGATCACCCAATCGAGGTGCTGAAAGAAGGCCGGGTTTGGCAGCGACAAGTCCTCGTGCAACTGGCCGCCATAGCCAAGCGCGTATTCGCCATAGACATTAGGCCTTATCTTGCCCGCAGGCAGGATCACCAGGTCAAGGCGTGTGATGTCGCTGGCCAGGCTTTTCTCTATCGCTTCTCGCGTTTTCTCATAGAGGATCAGGCTTGTGCCGGTCTGGGCAGACAATATCGAGAGGGCGAAAATGAGAGAAACGAATCGCATCATCCCGGGAAGACGACAATAACCTCGGCCTTGGTCAGGGCCAATTCACTGGGTGCATAGAAGGCAATGTTACGACTCCGCGTGACAGCCTCCCAGGCACCACCCACCTGATTGAGAGCGAAATATTGGAAATTGAGTTTTACAGGAATCGAATTCGGCGGCACGGGTAAATGAGTCAGCGGCACTCCAGGCAAAGCATTCCGAACCAGATGTTCAATATGGGTGGCAGAACAAAGCTTGCCAAGAAGCGGCGTACGCTGAATCAGTTCCCCCTCACCGACATCAGCACTCACCGCCAGGTAGAACCGGGTATTCCGAAGTAG
>JAPKYY010000967.1 GCA_026394095.1 Acidobacteriota bacterium
GTTGGGCACTTCATTACCGTTTCGCCATCGTCGGTTTGGAAGTTGTGGACAGGAAGACCTTCCACCAGACCGCCGCCTTCGACACCACGCATAGAAACACACATGCCATAGTTCATGAAGCTGTCGGCCATACGTGTGCCGAGAGAATAAGCTGCATTGGACCAGGTGTATTTGGAGTGATCGCTGCCATCGACAGCCTCTTCGAAGTTGAACTCGTCGACTGGCTTTGTTTCGCGACCGTAGGGAAGCCGGCCCAGGGTACGAGGCAGGCAAAGGCCAACGTAGCGGGAATCTTCGCTCTGGCGGAAGCCTTTCCACTTGGCATATTCGGTAGAATCGAATACCTTGGCGAGATCGCGAGGGGCATCGATCTGCGTCCAGCTGTCGAGGTTGACCAGGCTAGGAGCCGCAGCGGCAAAGAACGGGGCATGGGCTGCTGCTGCTACCTGAGAAATCTTCTCAAGCAGTTCGACATCTTCCGGGTGCTTGCCAAATTCGAAGTCGCCGATCAGTGCGCCATAAGGAGCTCCGCCGAAGACGCCATATTCTTCTTCGTAAATCTTCTTGAACAAAGCGCTCTGGTCAAATTCAGGTGCGCGCTGCATGTCACGAAGAAGGTCTTTCTTCGTTGAGTTGAGTACACGAATCTTGAGGTTGGCGCTGGTGTTGGAATTGAAGACCATGTGGCGAAGACCACGCCAGGAGCCTTCCAACTTCTGAAAGTCTGCGTGGTGCAGAATTTCGTTCAATTGAAGCGACAAAAGGTGATCGATCTGCGCGATGCGCTGGTTGATCATGGTCTCGACGTCGCGGGCCACATTCATGTGCCCTTCGAGGAACTGGCCCACGAACTCCTTGACCAGATTCTTGCCACGTTCTCTTGCCGGGGTGTCGGATCCGAAGCGGCCCTGTTCGACAATGCTGTCGAGCAAGTTGAGTTCTTGAGCCTGTGCCGCCGCCGCTTGATTTGCTGCTTGTTTTTCGGCCATGATTGCTACTCCTTATCCTTGTCGATTTCGGATTTGATCTTGTTGAGAGCTTCCGTGTCGGATACCGCATTCAACAGGGATTCTTCAAGCTTGTCATTGCCCTGAAGGCTGCCACGCAGATCTGACAGACGCGTGCGCAAATCGAGCAGTTCCTTGAGAGGAGCAACCTGCTTGACGATGTTGCCGGGCTCAAAATCTTCCATGCTCTTGAAGTTGAGGTCAACCCGGAGCTGTCCGGCGTTGGAGTCTTCACTCAGTTTGTTCTCAACCGTCAGGAAGAGGTGTGGCTTCATGGACTCAAGCACCTTGTCGAAATTGTCGGGAGTAATCTCGACGAACTTTCGTTCCTTCAGCTTGGGCAATGGTTCTGTCGGGTGACCGGTGAAGTCGCCCAAAACTCCCATCACGAAAGGAAGTTCTTTCAATTCGATGGCGTCGCCAACTTGCACGTCATAAGTGATCTGCACGCGTGGCGGCCGAACTTTGTCCAATTTATGCTGGGTACTATCTCGTCCCATAGGGTATCCTCCTTGAAGATTGATCCGAATTCTTAGCTTTCAAAACGAGAGCCGACTCGGATACTGTAATAGAAAACATACTCCCTGTGAATGGGGTAAGGCGATAAAATCGAAAACTAGTCTAGATTTCGAGAGATTATAGGGAAAAGTGACGATTCGATGAAGCAACTGCAACCAGTGATTTGGTCGAAAGGCACCTTCCTGCAGCCTCAACACCTGCAGACACAGGACCGGTATCTGGAGAGCCTCTTGCACTTCCGTCAGGAAGCGCTTCGATTTGCTCCGTACGGATTTCAGCGATTGGTGTTCAGCAAGCAGGCTCTGGCCGCAGGTCAGCTTCAGATTGAAGCCGCCAGTGGTTTGCTTGCCGATGGACTGGCGTTTGATATTCCGGGTTGCGACAGTGCGCCCGAAGCCAAGGCCCTCGCAACCTGGTTTGAGCCAGTTGAGGGCATTGTTCCACCGTCTCTTGACCTCTACCTGGCTGTACCCACCTACCGCTATGGCGGAGCCAACGTTGGCCGGCCGCAACTGCAGAAGGATGGCCGCTACCTGGTAGAGACAGTTCTGGTGAATGACGAAAACAGCGGGTTGGCCCAGAAGCCGGTTCAGGTGGCTCGAAAGAACTTTCGGATTCTGACGGAATACGAATTGGGCGAAGGGATGACCAGCATTAAGCTGGCGCGGGTTCGCAAAGATGAAGCCGGGCAGTTTCAACTCGATCAATCCTTCGTTCCTCCTCTTCTGGATATAGCGTCAAACGAACACATAATGGGTCTCGCAAGACGCACAGTTGAACTTTTAGCTGCAAAAAGTTCGAATTTGGCGGGCATGAGGCGGCAAAAGAACCTGACACTGGCCGATTTCACCTCTGGAGACATCGCAAACTTCTGGTTGCTCTACACGATCAACTCGAGTTTGCCTGTGATCCGGCATGCATTTGAGTCCAGGCACGGTCATCCTGAAGACTTCTACGCCGAACTGACGGCTTTGGCCGGGGCACTCACGACATTCTCAAATGAGATCGAACCGGCGGATTTGCCGATCTACCAGCACGACGATCTCGGGCCCTGTTACCGTGATCTCTGCGGC
>JAPKYY010000167.1 GCA_026394095.1 Acidobacteriota bacterium
CCTGCTCGGCTCCAAGATCTACTTTGTCTCTAACCGCAGCGGAGCCAAGGAAATCTGGTCGATGGATTATGACGGCTCTAACCAAAAGCCCGTCACCCGCTATAACAGCATCTGCACTACACCTTCCCTCAGCCGCGACAATTCAAAAATAGCGTTTACCAGCTTTTTGCAGGGCAATCCAGGCATCACTGTGATGACAACGGAATCCTCCAGGCGATTAACATTTGTCAATCCAGTCTCGAGTATTGTGGCCTCCCCAGACTTCACTCCTGATGGAAAATTAATCCTTTTCGCGACCAAAATCGGCGGCGGCTACCAGAATATTTTCAGTGCCAACCCCGACGGATCTAACCTCACCAGGATCACAACAGCAAGGGCCGTCGAGACCGAACCAAAGGTCAACCCGCAAAATTCTTCCGAAGTTGTTTTCGTTTCAGGTAGATCCGGGCCCGCACAAGTCTATAGAATGAATATGAGTGGGTCTGACATTGAAAGGCTCACTGACGGCACGGGGCAAGCGGCCAATCCCTCGTGGAACCCGAATGGAAAAATTATTGCTTTTTCATGGACACGTGGTTTTGAGCCGGGAAATTTTAATATATTCATGATGGACGTCGCGAAACGCGAATTGACACAGTTGACGCATGGCGCTGGCCGCAACCTGAACCCCGTTTGGGGTCCGGACGGCTTGCACATTGCGTTCTGTTCAACTCGCAGCGGCTCTCCACAGATCTGGACCATGCTTGCCGACGGAACCCAAGTCCGGCCTCTCACTACCGTGGGACGCAACGAGATGCCTGTCTGGACACACTAGTTTTTGCTTTAGAAGTCTCAATCGCTGCCTGTTGAACTTTGGAGGTTTTACAATTCATGTCGCGTAAAAATCTGAGCGTCGCGCTGCTCGCTCTCTCTCTGTCTCTCTTTGCGGTTGGCTGTAAGAAGAAGGCCCCAGCCGCCACACCACCACCACCGCCGCCTCCTGCGGCAGCTGCCCCTGCAGTAGCCAAACCTGCTCCGGCCATCCGCGCCTTTACGGTTGAGCCAAGCTCGATCACGGCCGGCCAGAGCGCAACCCTCAGCTGGGCTGTCGAGAACGCAGATTCAGTCAGCATTGCCGGTATTGGCACTGTTCAGAGCTCGGGTAGCCGATCGGTCAGCCCTGCTTCCACTACCACATACCGCCTCACCGCCACTGGCCCCGGTGGCACCACAGAACGCAGCGTCACCCTCAGCGTCTCGGCACCTCCGCCCCCACCTCGCGTGGAAACTCCCCGTACAGCAACCAAGAGCCTCAGCGAGATGGTGAGCAGTCTCCTCGAAGACGTCTACTTTGACTACGACAAGTCGGACGTACGCGACGACACCCGCAGCATCCTGAACAAGGACGCCGAAGCCCTCAAGCAGATCTTCGCCGCCCACCCCAATGGCATCGTAACCATCGAAGGCCATTGCGACGAACGCGGTTCTGCCGAATACAACCTCGGCCTCGGTGACCGTCGCTCCACTTCAACCAAGGATTACCTGGTCAACCTCGGCGTCCCCGCCGACAAGCTCAATGTAATCAGCTATGGCAATGAGAAGCCGACCTGTTCTGAAGCAAACGAAGCTTGCTATCAGAAGAACCGTCGCGCCCACTTCAGCGCCAACTAAATCACTCTAAGGGAAACTATGCGTCCACTCGCGCTCTTCACGCTCGCCTCCGTTCTGGCTGTACCCGTCTTTGCTCAAAAAGACAAGATCCTCGAGATTCAGCGCGATGTCGCGCTGCTTCAGAACGAAGTGCGCAGCATGAAGAGCTCGATGGACGAGAAGTTTGCCGCTCTCAACGTCCTCGTCCAGCAGTCCCTCGATACCGCTAATAAGTCCAACACCTCGCTCGCCATTCTCGACAAGACTCTCGGCGACAGACTCAAAGACCAGCAAACCTCTCTCCAGGCCCCCGTCGCCGGCGTTAATACCAAGGTCGACCAGATGGCCACCGAGTTTGCGCTGATGAAGGAATCGGTCTCTGAAGTCGCTGAATTGATCAAGAAACTGCAGTCTCAGTTGGGCGATATGAATAACGCCGTGCGCACCCTTTCTGCGCCGCCTCCTGCCCCCGCTCCCGCCGCACCGACCGGCCCGCCCGCAGGCATCACCAGCGAAAGCCTCTACACCGCAGCGCTCGCGGCCCGCAACGGCGGTCAACTCGACTTTGCGGCCAAGCAACTCGAAGATTATTTGAAATTTTTCCCCACCGAGAGCTATGCCCCCAACGCCCAGTTCAATCTCGGCCTCGTCTATATGAGCCTCAACCGCTACGATGATGCCGTGAAGGCGCTCGACGCAGTGCTCGAGAAATACCCCGACTACCCCAAGGCGCTCGATGCACAACTGGAAAAAGCCCGGGCCCTCGGCAAGTCTGGCCAGCGCACTGCCGCCGTCAATGAACTCCGTAACCTCATCAAGAAGGCCCCCTCCTCTGCTCAGGCAGTGCTCGCCAAAGATGAACTCAAAGCCCTCGGCATGAGTACACCCCCCGCAACCCCGGCACCAGGAAGGAGAAAGCGCTGATCCGCGCTCTTCCAGCACTACTTCTTCTTGCTGCCACGCTCGGTGCGCAGCCCAGGAAATCCCTCGACGCCTTTCCGGGCAAAACTCCCAAAATCGATGGCAAACTTTCCAAAGGCGAGTGGTCTGACGCCACACCCATCACCGGCGTCCTCGATTGGGCCCATACCTTCTCGCCCACTACAGACCCCAAAGACCTCAATCTCAAAGGCTGGGTGAAGCACGACGGGCAGCGCCTTTACTTTGCCTTCGAAATCGACGACGATCTCCTCTACGGCATCGACACCCCACGCTGGTTGCCCAAAGAAAACCCCAAGGCCCACGACTATGTCGATGGCAAACCCTCGCGTGAAGCCTTCCCCTGGTTTGGCGACGAAATGGAAATCCTGCTCAACGCAACCAACACCTTTAAGGCCGACGAGTCTGTCGAAGGCAATGGCCGCTCCTGGCAGATGGTCGTAAACCTCACCAAAAGCCGCCTCGGTGGCCTGGGCAAAGGCGGACTGCTCGAAGGGGAACCCCGTCGCGACCCCAAAGCATTCGCAACCTACTCCAATTGGATCGACAGCAAAGCCATGATCGCTGTCACCAGCGTGAAGCCCAACCGCAAGGGCTACATCATTGAATGGTCGATCGCCCTCAACCCCTGCGTCGAAGTGGAGCCCGGCAAGTTCTGGTCTCCCGCTATGGGCGACCGTGAAGTTGGCATCAACATCGCTCTCGGCGACCTTGATACGCCCGAATCCGGCACCGGCAACTTCGGCAATTTCCACCACGAAGACTGGTTCTCCGGCGGAGCCAAAACCCGTACCCAGCTCAACAACTTCGGTACTCTCCACCTCCGCGCTAAACCAGCTCCAAAACGCTAACCTCCGGCCGGCACCCAACCCGAACCCCCATCAGGTTTCCTACTCCACGATTCACGTGAATCCACCTCCCTGCTTCTTCCCAACGCACCAATCCATCTACAAAGCGCTTGTCTCGCACAGGCGCAAACCGCTCCCGCAAGCCCGGAATCGAGTTCTGTGATCCATGAGTATGGCCGCTCAGCATCAGGTCCCAACTCTCGCGAGCCAGCACATCTTTCGTATCCGGGTTATGCGCCATCAAGACTACACGCTCCCCCGGCGGGATCGGACGAAATGTCGTGTAGGCATTTACTTCTTCGCTCCACAAATCCCCAACGCCAGCCAGCCAAAACTCCCCCGCCTGGATTCGGATCAACTCCGCACGATTCTGCATCAACATCACCCCAGCCCGCTTAAGTGCCTCATCTACACGGGTCTCATCACGCTCGCCCATATAGTTGCGCGCCCAGGATCCGCCGTCGTGATTTCCCTTCACGGCATAGGTTGGCACTCGTTTGCTGAGTTCGCCCAACATATCCGCCAAAACAGCCATATCCACTTCGCTCGCACCGGTCACAAAGTCTCCGGTCAGACAAACCAGATCCGGCTTTTGCTCAATAGCCTCGCCGATCGCACGGCGAATCACACTCTCTCCTACACACCATGAAAAATGCAGGTCGCTCAACTGCACCAGCCTCACCGGCTGCCGAAACTTTCCTCCAAAGATCGAGACACGCTTTTGCTCTACACTGAGCCAGCGCGGCTCAACGACAACAACATCGGCCACCGCAGCCGCTGCTACGATGCCGCCCCACTTCAAGACATCCCTTCGACGCATTTTCACTTCCTCTCGCCTCTCACGAAAATCTGAATTAGAATCAAGGCACCATGAAGACGCGTCGATCTCAACTCCTTCTGCTGTGCGCGGGTCTGCCTCTTCAGGCACAACTCAAGGATATCTTTGGCAAGTTCGGCGCGAAGTCCAAGGCGGGCGACAAGAATTCACTGGGCATCAAGGAAGCTCTCTCGATCGGGCTCACCAATGCGGTGGGCTTCGCCTCAAGGCCTGACGGTTTCTTTGCGAACACGCTGATCAAGATCTTGCTGCCTGAGAAGCTCAAGCCCGTCGAGAGGGGCCTTCGGATGGTCGGCGGTGCAAAGCTGATCGACGACTTTGTCCTCGGCATGAACCGTGCCGCCGAAAAAGCGGCCCCAGTCGCCAAGGACATCTTCCTCGATTCCCTCAAGCGAATGTCCATCACCGATGCGATGCAACTCCTGCGCGGAGGCGATACAGCCGCCACTGACTTCTTCCGCAAGAACACCGGCGAACCCCTGGTCAAAGCCTTCCGTCCGCCGATCACCGAATCGATGGAATCCGTAGGAGCGATGAAAGCCTACAACGACATGACCGCCCGATTTAAGCAGATCCCTTTTATGAGAGCCGACTCGATCGACATCGAAGGCTATGTGACTACAAAGGCAGTCGACGGCCTCTTTCTCCTGGTAGGAGAAGAAGAAAAGAAGATCCGTACGAACCCGGCCGCCCAAATCACACCGCTGCTCAAAGACGTCTTCGGCTCACTTGGCAAACGTTAGCTAGCGCCCAAACACACAGGCCGCCTCATCGGGCTCCACATACTGCTTCTTGAAATTCCTTGCCTTCGGGTTCATACATCCCTTCAACTGCAGCAAGCGGAGATTCCGGAACTCCACCGGGTGACTCTCGCTCTGCAAGCCGATATAGCCCTCGCTCAGCAACTTCCCGTCCACCTTCACTGCCGGGTCAAAGCGGTTTGCCACGCCTCCCCCAATCTGCGGGTTCTCATACTGCAACACCTGTTCCCCTTCGACAAAATGACGAACCCTCTTAGAACCCAACACTTCCACCTCGACCTTCACCCATCCCTCCCCGCGAAAGATTTTCGAAGTCGAATTCGTGCAGTGCGCCTTCACCATCGCGCCGTTCATAAAGATCTCCGTCCCCGGCGTGCAGACATTCATCGTCGGCCGCTTCATTTCCCCCTCATTGCTGAGAAACTGAGCCTCGACAGAGATCGGCCAGTCCTGATCCTTCAGAATCGATTCTGGCGACTGCGAATGCACCATCACTCCGCTATTGAGTTTCGCGTAAGCAGGCGCATCCTTCATCTGTTCCCCCACGATCCGGTATTCCATGGACAGCCGGTAATGCGAGAACTTCTGCTTATAAAACAAGTGCGAAAACCTGGCCCCAAACTCTTTGTACTTGTCATAAGAAACAACAATCGCCCCGTCGCGCACCCGGAACGTATCGCCGTAGTTGTCCCCCAATTCATGCCCGGCGATCTTCACCACCCACCCATCCAGATTCTTACCGTTAAACAGTTCCATCCAGTCCTGCGAAAAGCCGGCAGCAGCAAACATGAGCATTAGAGAAAAACGCATAATTGCCCAATCCTATCTCAACTCGAAAACCTGCAAACTCCAATTTCTTGCGATCCTGTATGTATCCATGCAAGGCAACCCAAAAGTCATCACCGCTTTGAACGAGGCGCTGCGAGAAGAACTCCTCGCCATCAATCAATATTTCATCCATGCCATGATGTGCGAAGACTGGGGCTATCTTCATCTGGCCAAAGAGATTCGCAAGGCATCGATCGAAGAAATGCGCCATGCCGAGTCGCTGATGCAGCGCATCCTTTTTCTCGAAGGCACGCCCAATCTCACCCGCCCCATGGAACTCGCGGTAGGCGCAACGGTCAAAGCCCAGTTTGAGAGCGACCTCAAGCTCGAACTCGGCTCCGTCGAGAGCTACAATCGCTTCGTCCGCATAGCCAAAGAAGAAGGCGACAACGGCTCAAGAGACCTCTTCGAATCCCTCCTCAAGGCCGAAGAAGCCCATGTCGACTATCTCGAAGCCCAGCTCGTACAGATCGATCAGATGGGCCTCGAAAACTACCTCGCCTACCAGCTCAAAGACGGCGACTAGACAGCCACGGCGACTCTTTCGCAAGCAAAGACCGGCAGATCGAAAAAGCCATCGAAGTCGTCAAGTCCGGCGCCAGGCAATCCGCCTTTAAAAGTAAACATCGCGCACAAAACTCTCATAAGTGTCCGCGTTCTCGCGCAAGCTTACCGTTTCAAACAGGCTATTGAACGGCTGGTTGGATGGATACTTGGTGTAGTAGAAATAATCGTCTGTGTCCGCATAGCCATGGCTCAATTCATGAATCTGGATGGACCCTCGAACTCTGTCTCCTTTCGTCCAGAAGTTCGGGCACAAATTCACGTCGTAGCCACCCCAATTCACATAGGCGTTGGCGCCGTCACAGGAGGAATTGTTTTCGCAGTCGATATCGAAATCGTCCGACTTCGTTGCCTCGAAAATCTCTTCAAAGCTGCTTGCGATGTGTGATTTCGATCCATTGCTCACCACACCATCCGGTCCGGCGAACCAGAAATTCAGATTGGCCTTCGAGACCCGGTTTGGCTGTGGTTGTCCGGAGATATCGCTAATCCATCGCTCCCGCACTCCGCGCTCGGATTGTCCTGATCCGCGAAACGCC
>JAPKYY010000368.1 GCA_026394095.1 Acidobacteriota bacterium
GTTCATCCAGGGAAGAAGGCGAGTGATCGCCGGTTGGGAAGCAGGCTTCGAGGGAATGAAAGTAGGAGGCAAGCGGCGGCTCTTCATCCCCTATCAAATGGCTTATGGGGAACAGGGCCGAGGAGCAATCCCACCAAAATCTGAATTGATCTTCGACGTTGAACTACTAGGCGCAGAAGACGTCAAGCCAGCCGTCGCGGCAATCGATCTGATGAACCCGTTCGAAGCTGCTGCTTCAAAAATGCTGGATTTGGCAAAAGCGCTTCCAGAAGAAAAGCTCGACTGGCGCCCCGCACCCGGTGTGCGCAGCTTTCGGGAAATACTTCTGCACGTAGCCTACGACACAAAACTCTTTCTGTGGGTTGCCAGCGACAACCCTCCAATGGATCTTATGATGCAACGCTTCAAAGACCAGGCGAAAAAAGAATCAGAACCGCTTGCGAAAGAAAAGGTTGTTGAGACCTTAGCCGAGAGCTTTGAAGCGGTAAGAAAGGTTCTGCCCACGCTTCGCCCCGCAGTCCTCGAACCGTTAATCAGCGAGGGCGCCGCAACCACTTGTCAAAGTGAGCCATCGTGCGAGCCCAGGCATCAGCGGCAGCAGTTGCATTGTAAGCCGCGCCAGTATCGTTGTGAAAGGCATGCCCAACACCCTCGTATACGTGCAGCCCATAGGTCTTGTTCGCGGTGCTCATCAGCCCAGCGGTAAGCTGCATATTCCGGGTCAGCGCGCGATCTGTTTCAGCATACACAGCTAATACGGGTGTGCTGATCTTCGCAATGTCTTCCGCCGTCGATGGCACCGGAGTTCCGTAAAATGGCGCAGCCGCTGCAATCTCGGGCACGTTTACAATCAGATCCCAGGTCACACCACCGCCTGCACAAAAACCCACCACTCCAATACGGTCATGGATCACAAAGTTATCCTGCCGTTTCAGGAAGTCCAGCGAGCTGATCACATCGGCACGCCGGTCAATCGGGTTGGTTCGGTTGTAAGCTGCAGCAAGCTGGGTTGGGTCTGTAAATTGAGCAGTGCCACCCTGCCGGCTTAGCAAGTCTACGCCCAATGCTGCATAGCCTGCCTTAGCAACACGCCGCGTAACATCACGGATGTGTTCCACCAGTCCTCGATTTTCGTGAATCACAAGCACACCCGGCTGCCGTTCAACCCGCGCGCGCTTCGGAATTACAAAGTAACCGAACATCGAGGAGCCTTCGCCCGCAAAGGTTACATCGCGCGCTTCGATATCAGGATCATTTTCAGCGACACGCAGCCCAGGAGGCACAGGCGTCGATTGCGCATTCATTTCTTCGTATCCACTAAGAGCAACCATGGCCGCAGCCATGCTCCCAGTGATCTTCAAAACGCGTTCGATCAGCTCTCGCCGCCCAAACGCACCGTCCACGTAAAGGTGGACCAACTCTCCAATTGGACTGTTGTCTTCGTTCATTAGTGAAACCTCGTTACAACAGATTCTTCCACAACTCACGCCCGCTCCGCTATCCTTCAGGTGATGACAAGAATCGACGACGTTAGCTTTGACCTCCTCTTCGGAGAAGCCCGCACTTTTCCCGCCTTCCAGAACATCCCGGTAGACCCAGCATTACTGGTTCAGATTTACGACCAGATGAAGATGGGCCCAACCGCCAAGAACTGCAGCCCACTTCTCATCATCTTCGTCAGCACCCCCGAAGAAAAAGAAAAGCTCAAGCCCTGCCTCATGCCGGGCAACGTGAACCAAACCATGCAGGCCCCGGTCACAGCGATCTTCGCAGACGACCTCGACTTCTACAAGAAGATGGATCGCCTCTGGCCACACTCAACCGTCCTGCCCATCTTCGAAGGCAAACCGGAATTCACCGAGCGCTTCGCCTTCCGCAACGGCACTCTGCAAGCGGCCTACTTCATGATCGCCGCCCGTGGCCTCGGCCTCGATTGCGGCCCCATGTCCGGCTTCGATAACGCCGCCGTAGACCAGGCCTTCCTCGCCGGCACAAGCTATAAATCGAACTTCCTCTGCAACCTCGGTTACGGCGAAAAATCCAAACTCCGTCCCCGTGGCCCACGCCTCCCCTTCGACGAAGTCGCTAAGATCGTCTAGTGCTTCTACCTGCATTGATGATGTCGATCGGCTGGGCCCTGCGCGGCTCAATCGGCGGCGGCCCCCTGGGCGCAATGATCCCCGGTGCCCTCTGGGCCATGGCCATTGCCTACCAAAAGAAATGGACCGCCCGTGAAGCCAGCCTCTTCATCGGCCTCTGCACCATCGGTATCGGCCTCGGCGGCCAGGAAACTTACGGCCAAACCATCGGCCTCTTTCGAGATCCAGACACCCGCCTCTGGGGCCTTCTCGGTCTTACAATCAAGGGTGCCGTCTGGGGCCTTCTCGGCGGTGTCATCATCAGCCTCGCCTGGCTCATGCCCACGCGCCCCGTGCGTGTCTCCCTCTTTCTGATTGCCGCAACCCAGGCCGGCTGGATGCTCATCAATCAACCCAAGCTCATCTATTTCTCTAACCGCCTCATCCGCCCACGAGAAGAAATCTGGGCCGGCCTCGCGCTCTCGGCCTTGGCTGTCCTTTTGCTCGTCCGCAACCCGATCGCCTACCGCTTCGCTCTCTGGGGCACCCTCGGTGGCGCACTCGGCTTCGGCGGCGGCACCTTCTTCAACCTGGTCCCCATCCAGGACTTCCCCGGCTGGAAGATGATGGAATTCACCTTCGGCCTCATCCTCGGCGCGCTGCTGACCAAAGCAATTCCAGACACAACCCCAATTGAAGCCAAACCCTGGAAGGCCTGGTATCAAGTCAGCTACCCACTGCTAGCCCTACTCACCGTCGGCGTGGACCTCACCCTGCAAGTCCGCTTCGCTTTCACCGCAGTCACCTCAATCCTCATTCTGATCCTTGCCATTGCCCCGCAACTCGGCTGGACCATTGGCCTCAGCGTCACCCTGGCCGCCGCCTGCTGGGAACTCAACCCAACCCATCCCAACTGGGCCATCGCCCTCGCCCTCCTACCGCCAGGCATCCTCGCCTGGTGGCAATCGACACAAGAAAACTTCCACCTCAAAGCAATGCTCCTCCTCTTGCTCACCTGTTGCTGGATCTACTGCCTCGAATACTTGCCAATTTTCCGATAGACTCATCTACCGATGACTCCTCGTCTGCTCTGCCTCATAGCCACTGCCACAATTCTGTCCGCGCAAGGCCCCGTATTGAAGGTCGATTCCCCGATGCCTCCTCCGGCCTGGGCACTCATGGAACGCGCCTTGCTCAAAGCAAACTCCGATGCCGCGCGAGCCTTCTACAAGCGCTACGTTGACGAAAAAG
The DNA here is from genome assembly GCA_026394095.1 of Acidobacteriota bacterium. GTDB lineage: Bacteria > Acidobacteriota > Terriglobia > Bryobacterales > Bryobacteraceae > Bryobacter. The sequence goes on from JAPKYY010000368.1 coordinate 3,330, forward strand.
GCTATCTCCTCCACACCCCTCGCTGGGGCACCCTCGATGGCCCCGACGACGCTATCGAAACCTTCCACAACTGGACCCTTCTCCATGCCCTCGGTGGTGACGACGACCTGATGACCATGTTCAACAAGGCGCAGGAAGGCCACCTCAAGCAATACAGCGAGCTCCGCACCAAACAAACCAAACTGGCCGAAAACGGTGCTTACTACAAAGAGTTCATCACCATGTCCGACTGGTTCCACACCGGCGAAGGCATGCGCGCCTTCCTCCTCGCCGGCCTCTCACAACCCAACGACACCCTCTACAAAAACCGCATGCAACGCTTCGCCGGCCTCTACATGAACGAAGACCCGGAAGCCCCCAACTACGACGCCAAACACAAAATCATCCGCAGCATCTGGACCGGCTCCAAGGGCCCCATGCTCGATCGCGCCACCGTCTACGACTGGGTCGGCGACGCTGTCCCCGGCAGCTTCCACCTCCTGCACAACGCAGCCTCCAAGTCGCAGATGCTCGACATGGCCAAGTACTACCCGAAGATGCTCGCCCACTGTACCGAGTACCTTGATTCTGCCGGTGACATCCACTTGAATCTCGCCGCCACCATCCTCCACCTGAATTCCTTCATGCTCACAGGCGACAAAAAATATCGCGATTGGACGCTCGAATATCTGAATGCATGGAAAGAGCGCGCTGCAGCCACCGGCGGCATGATCCCCTCAAACATCGGCCTCGACGGCAAACTCGGCGGCGAGCACAACGGCCAATGGTGGAAGGGCACCTATGGCTGGAACTTCACCATCTTCGACGGCGAACTGGAAAAGATCGCCCACCGCAACTACTTCATGCACGGTGCCTGGCCCGGCTTCAGCAATGCCTTCCTCCTCAGCGGAGACACAAGCTACATCGGCGTCCTTCGCAAGCAGATGGAATTGCTCTACGCCAACCGCAAAACCGAAAACGGCAAAACCCTTTACCCGCAAATGTACGGCGATCCACGCGGCTACAAATTCAACGGCAAGCCCGAGTGGTATCACTTCACCGACAACTCCTTCTCAGACCGTATGACCGAAATCTACCTTTGGTCGATGGATCGAGAAGATTTCAAGCGCATCCCAACCAAGCCAGCCTGGCTCAATTACGTCGAAGGCAACGATCCAACCTACCCGGAGAAAGCGCTAACCAAGGCCTTCAGCAACATCCGCGCCGACATACAGAAGATGAACGAAGACCCCACCACCCCAGACACCCGTCTGGCCGACTACCTCCTCGACTCAATGCCAGTCAATACCGACGATCTGCTCAACCTCACCACCGGCGGCTATTTCGCAAACGGCCGCATCTGGGTTCTGCATTCGCGCTTCCGCTACTTCGACCCCGAGAAGAGGCGCGCAGGCCTGCCAGAAGATGTCGCAGCACTAGTCGATCAACTCGGCAATGACACCGCCAGCGTCACCCTGGTAAACACCAACCCGGTAGAACCCAGAACCGTTACGATCCAGGCTGGCGGCTATGCCGAACACCAGTTCAACAGCGTAACTGCCAACGGCAAGACGACACCGATCCAAGGCCGGCACATCACACTCCAACTCGCCCCCGGCGCCGGAACCAGGCTCAACTTCGCCATGCGCCGGTATCAGAACGCACCAACATTCCACTTCCCTTGGAATCAATAGCCAGATTGCGCTAGACTGCGCGGAGTATGAGATTTGGATCTATTCTCTTTCTTCTCGCCGCACTAACAGCAGCAGCAGCCGATGACTTACCCCTCTCGAAGGAACTGAAGTTTCGCTCCATCGGCCCCTACAGAGGCGGCCGCGTCGTAACAGTCACCGGCGTTCCCTCACAACCCAACGTCTACTACTTCGGCGGCACCGGCGGAGGAATCTGGAAGACCATCGACGGCGGCAATCGCTGGGCTCCCGTCAGCGACGGCCAGCTCAAAACCGGCTCCGTAGGCTCCATCGCCGTATCCGATTCAGATCCCAACATCGTCTACGCTGGCATGGGCGAACAAGCCCTTCGCGGCAATGCTTCCCACGGCGACGGCGTCTACAAATCCCTCGACGCAGGCAAAACCTGGAAGCACACCGGCCTCACAGAAACCCGCCAGATCGGCCGCGTCCGCATCCATCCCAAAAATCCTGACATTGTCTACGTCTGCGCCATCGGCCACATGTCCGGCCCCAACCCCGAACGCGGCATCTTCAAGACAACCGACGGCGGCACTACCTGGAAGCAGATCTACACCCGCGGAGAAAAATCCGGCTGCGTCGACCTCATCTTCGAACCCGGCAACCCCAGCGTAATGTACGCAAGCTTCTGGCAAGTACAACGCACTCCTTACAGCTTCGATTCCGGCGGCCCCGGCAGCGGCCTCTTCAAGTCCACCGATGCTGGCGCAACCTGGACAGAGATCGGCCACAATACCGGCGCCCCGAAAGGCGTCCAGGGCAAGATCGGCGTCACGGTATCTCCGGTGAATCCAGAGCGTGTCTGGGCCATCATTGAAGCCGAAGACGGCGGCGTCTTCCGCTCCGACAACGGCGGCAGAACCTGGACCCGCGTCAATGAAGATCGCAACCTCCGCCAGCGCGCCTGGTATTACTCACGCATCTACGCCGACCCAACCCGCATCGACACCGTCTACGTTTGCAATGTCAGCTTCCATCGCTCAGACGACGGCGGCCGCACCTTCACCGCCATTCCCACCCCACATGGTGACAATCACGATCTCTGGATCGCCCCTAACGACTCCCAGCGCATGATCCAGTCCAACGACGGCGGTGCCAACGTCAGCTTCAACGGTGGCCAGA
>JAPKYY010000920.1 GCA_026394095.1 Acidobacteriota bacterium
TGCGGCGACGGTGACATGGGCTTCTATCAATCCGCCCACGGCCACCACGTCGACATGGTTGATTTCGAAGAAACCAACCACAACCAGATGCAGATGGCCCGCCACCTCGCATCCACTCTCCCCGGCAACCACACCGTCTCCAGTATCGACATCGACCGTGGCCTCCACGCCCTCGACAAACACTACTCCCTAACCATCGCCTTCGGTCTCCTCTACCACCTGAAGAACCCCTTCCTCATCCTGGGCGATCTCGCCCTACGCTCCAGCTTCGCCGCCGTCAGCACCCGCATCATTGACGCCAAAGTCCTCCCGGAACACCTCGCCGCCGCCTACCTCGTAGACCACCACGAACTCGGTGCCGACAACACCAACTTCTGGCTCTTCAACTCCAAAGGCTTCGAGCGCCTCGCCAACCGCTGCGGCTGGCGCGTCCTTTCCCGCGTCCGCTTCGGCAACCCCAAAGCCGGCGACATGCACAACAAAGACGCCAGAGAAGCCCTCCTACTCGCCAGCACTTACTCCGTCTTTGGTAACATCCGTCTAACTTACGGCATCAACCGTGTCGAGTTCGAAACCTACCGCTGGACACAAAACAAATTCGGGATCCACCTCACACCCTCCACCGACACCCATCTCGAAATCCGCTATTACATCCCGGAAGACTGGCTCCCCACCCACACCCTCACAGCCACAAGCAACGGCCAGCCTCTCCCCGTAGAACTCACCAAGGGCAAAGACGAATGCCGTGCCCGCATCCCCATCACCAAAGAAACAATAAATCTCGACATCACCTGCAACGCAGCCGCCCAATCCACCTCAGACAAGCGTCCCCTCGGCATCGTCCTCAAACTCAACCCCGCCAATCCACCTCTCCGAACCACCTCCTCAAAATAAAAACGTGAGTTCTGCCCACAAACTATAAGGCAGAACTCACACCGAATAAAGACGACAACCTTACTCCACTTCTTTCGGTGCCGCCTTCTCCGCCAAACGCAATTCCTTGGCCACCAGTTCCCGGGCTTCGGCAGCTGCTCTTTTCGCCTGCATCGCCTTCGCCCGTTCATGATTAGCAGGTCCCTGCGCCATCGCAGGCCACTTGTTGGCTAGCGGGCTCTTCTCGGCCGCCTTGGCCAGACGATCCGCCTCCGCCTCGTGCTTCTGCGCTTTCAGCTCCAGTTCCACCGCACGAGTCTCGTGCTTCTTCGCCACACTGGCATGGTCCGCGGCAATCATTACGCCAGCCGCCAGGCTTACTAGAATCACAACAAGTATCTGTTTCATGACTCCATTAAGCCGCAGAACCCCCACTCTTCAACATCCGTAAAATTACGGACCTACTCTCCCCCGATCAACCCCAGCCGGATCGCATGCTGCACCAGTTGCGCTGTTGTTTTCACCCCCAGATCATCCATCATCTTGTATTTGTGCGTCTCCACCGTACGCGACGAAATATCAAGCAGCCCACCAATCTCCTTCGCCGATTTTCCCTCCGCCAGCAACTGCAGCACCTCCCTCTGCCTCGGCGTCAATTCAATACTCTGCTTCACATGTCGCCGCGTCTCATCAAGCCATTCCTCCAGTGCCGGCCCCTTCAATTGGGGCGAGATAAATCGCTGCCCGCGCACCGCCTCCCTTATCGCCTGCACCAGTTCATCCGACGCAGCATGCTTCAGCACATAGCCCGCCGCCCCAGCCTCCAGCGCCCGTGTCAGGTAACTCATGTCCGTATGCATCGTCAGCAACACAACAGCGGCTTCCACCCCCTCCTCCCGCATCCTCCGCATCGCATCAATCCCGTTCAGCAGCGGCATCGAGATATCCGCCACCACAACATCCGGCTTCAACTCCTTGGCCTGCTGCACCAACTCCATCCCGTCACTAGCCGTGCCACAAAGTTCAAACTCCGGCTCGAGCAATCCCCTCAGTCCATCCAGCACAATCCGGTGATCATCCGCTAGCAGAATCCGTCGCCGCATCACACCGCCTCCCGCGACACAGGCCAATGCACAACAATTGCCGTACCCGCCCCCGGCTTCGAATCAATCTCCATCCGCCCTCCCAATAGCCTTGCTCTTTCCTCCATACTCGCCAGCCCCAGCCCTGCCCGCCAATTCCTATCCTTACGATCAAAGCCCCGTCCATCATCCCGAATCATCAAACACAACTCCGTCCCACGCGGCTCAATGCTCAGCCTCACATTCTCCGCCTTCGCATGCTTCTGGATATTCCTTAGTCCCTCTTGCACAATCCGGTAAATCCCCAACTGCACCTCCTTAGGCAAGCCCTCAAGTTCAGCTTCAATCGATACCTCCACCGGCGCCCCACCCCGTTCAAAAAACGCCCGGCACTCCGATTCAATCCCGGCTGCCAAACCCAAATCATCGAGCACCCCGGGATGCAAACTCCGCGACAAGCCATGGATATCGTCAGACAACCTTGCCACCTGACGCTGAATCTCTCGCAGCCCCTCTTTCCATTCCTGCCCATCCCCTTCGGGCAACTGAGCCAGCCGGCCCGCCTGTATGGCAATAGCTGCCATCCGTTGTGTCACATCATCGTGCAACTCTCTCGCAATCCGTCGCCGCTCATCTTCTTGTGCTGTCATCAACTTGCCCGCCAGCACCTCCAACTCCACCTTCGACACCGTCGTTTTGGCCAATGCTTCGGCCATCGCGTTAAACGATTCCGCCACCTGTCCAATCTCATCCTTCGACCGCACCGGCAGCCGCTCACCAAACTGCCGCAACCCCAACCGCTTTGCCCCTTCTGCCAGCTCGAGCAACGGTCTCGTAATCGATCGCGCGATGAGTGTCCCCAGGCCCAGAAAGAGCACCGCAATCCAGCCCCCCATCCACATAATTCGGAACTGTAGCGCCCGCACCGCAGCAAATGCCTCCTCCACTTCAATCTCCGCCACCACCGCCCAGTCCAGCCCCGCCACGCTCAGCGGTGCATGAGATCGCAACACTGCCACTCCGCGCAGATCCACTCCCGTCTCCGTTCCTGCCGCCGCCCTGCTGTTCCGCACCACCTCCGGTGCCACACGCAACTTCAGAATCGACGTCTCTTTGCCGCTATGCTGCCTCAGATCACTCCGCAACAATTGATCAGGGCCCACGATGTAGGCTTGCCCCGTCCGTCCCAATCCACCTTCTTCCCACTTTCCATCCGCTGTCATCAGCCGGTTTACTTCTTTACTCGATACCTGAATCGCCAGAACCCCAATCTTTACTCCAGCCCTCCACACCGGGGCCGCCAGAAACGCTGCCGGTTCCGATTGGGACGGTCCATATCGTTCAAAATCCCGCACCACAAATTCTTCCGCTTCCTCAAGCAGCAGCGCCCTGCGATACACATCGGCCAGGCTGGAGCTCTTGTAAGGCATCTCCTTCAGCTTCGCCCCAAGGTCCACCTCTTTGAACACGCTGTAAAGCACCCGCCCCTCTGCTGCATCAATCAGAAAAATGTCATAGATGCCAAAGGCCTTCTGATACCGGTGCAAGGTCGGATGGTAGCGGGAATGTAGTTTCCCGTATCTTCCCTCAGCCTCAAGTAAGCGGTCCTTCTGTCCGTAGGGATGAGGATTCGCAGCAAGAAACAGATGTTGTAACCTGAGAGCCCGCCCATCTCTGGGCAGCCAATCCATCGGAGCCCCCGTCTGCTTGTAGTAACTGGCAAGCCCGCTAGCTTCCACCCCATCAAGACGCACATCGCGCAACTCACCCCAGGCCTCTTGAAATTCTTCCACCGCTTGCAAGACGCTTTCGTCATTCGACAGCGCCAGCACATGCGCTCCCAGATCCCGAAAATAGCCTTCGATCTGATGTTTTCGCGACTGCCGGATCGCTGTTAGTCGGTCGAACGTGGTCTGCTGCAGCGCCGCTACTGCTCCGCTCGACGCCTCCCACAGCGTCGCGCCAATCGCCGCAAGTCCCAGTAGCAGGAAGATACCCTGCAGCTTGGTCTGAAAGCCCCAAAGCTTTGCCATGGGTGAACCTCTACCACTCCACCGCCTCATAAATTGTCGCTACACTCAACTTCGCTCCCACGCTCTCCAGAACGATCTCGTCCTCTTCATGAAACACATGCTTCACTCGCCAGGTCTCCGCCGATGACCCGCGATAAAAGTGCTCAACCAATTTCTCCGACTGGCTCACCAACACAAGTTCCCTCAGCGATTCAAACGTTGTGTAATATTCAAACTTCTTGCTTCGGTCAATTGCCTCGGTACTGGGCGAAAGCACTTCAAACACAACCACTGGGTCATTCAGCGCCTGAACCGCCCCGCCTTCATAATTCGCCTCTTTGCAACTGACAACAACGCCCGCAAATACATAGCGCTGGGCTTCCTTCGCACGAATCAACTGATCTCCCCCTACTGGTTTACAGTCAGATTTCCGCAATTGCTGCCAGAGATTGCTCAGGATACTTGCGCTGATAAGGTTGTGCGCTCGGATTGCGCCTGACATGGCCACGATCTCGCCATCCCAAAACTCATAGCGCACATCAGGTTTTTCGAGCAGATCCAGGTACTGCCTTGCGCTCATCAACGGATTGGGTTGCGTTGCCATTTCACTTACCATTCTCACCCACCCCAAATTTGCGTTCACAACAATTTTCAAAAAAACTTCTCCAACCAAATCAACAACTTCGCCCCAAATTGCACCAGAAACCGAACACCCCCACAGCTACTCTGTCCACGGGAGCCCACTCCCGCTAACAGCAATTGAAAGGACTAACCACAATGGCTTCAGCCGCCCAAACCCTCGCCAACCAATCCAACGCAAAACACTCTACCGGACCCAGAACCGAATCCGGCAAACAGAAATCTTCAACCAACTCCGTCCGTCACGGTCTCCACTCCACCAGCGAAAAACTCTTCGCCTCCAGCCCCGAAGAGCGCGAGCAATACGAACAACTCAAAGCAAAGCTCAAAGCGGAAACCCTCCCCCGCGGCACTGCCGAAGAGCTCCTCTTCGACCAGTACGCCTACGCGAGCTTCCAGGCCCTCCGCGCACAGCGCTTCGAAACCGAAGCGCAAGACCGCTGGCTCGAAGACCCCGACAACCAGCAACGCTTCGCCCAAATGGAACGGGCCGTCAAACTCGGTGCCCTCTTTGAGCGCCGCGCGGCCAAAGCCTTCAAACAACTCCAGGAACTCCAGCTCCACCGTCTAGCCGGCGTCGAAGTCCTCGCCGAACT
>JAPKYY010000254.1 GCA_026394095.1 Acidobacteriota bacterium
GCCAGGATTGTGGGGGCGTTGGCTGCATTGTAGAACTCAGGCAGGAAGGATGTGGTGTTCTGGAGGGCGGCATATTGTGGGCCCATGTACATGAAGCGGTAACCGAGGTTGACGGTGAGGCGTGAGGTGATTTTCCAGTCGTCCTGGACGTAGGGTTCGAACTGGGTGAAACGATACCAGCCTTCGCGGTTGGTGTTGGCTTCCTGGTATTGCTGGAAGTTTCCGAGGAGGGCGTCGGCGAAAGCATTGCCGGAACTGAAGGCGTGGCCGGTCTGGAAGTTTAGGACTCCGTTGATGGCCGGGATGTTGTCCTGATTCTTGCGGCTGCGCTGGAAGAGGAAACCGGCCTTGATGTTGTGGCTGCCGACGAGCTTTGAGAAGTCTTCTTTGATGTTGATGATGCGGTTGAAGTTGTTGAACTGGCGGGGGGCGGCGTTGAGGCCATTGAAGCCAGCAATGGTGAGAGTGGGGATGTCGTTGGTGATGCCGTAAACGGATGGGGCAGTGTAGCCCGAGCCGCGGCGGGTTGTGTCAGTAGTGAAGGTTGGGTTGGGGCGGTAGCCGTCCTGTTTGATTACGTTGCCAGAGGTAGAGAGCTGGAAGGTGTTGACGGTGGAAGCGTTGATGACGCGGGTGTGCTGGATCTTGTAGCTTTTGCCAGGGATGTTGCGATCAAAGAGGACGAGGTTGGTGAGGTTCTGGAGCTGGTAGAACTGGTCTGCCAGGTAGTGGAACGAGATCTGATCTTTCGAGCTGAGGTTATAGTCGATCTTCAGGATGTTCTGATTGGTGTTGGAAGGTGTGGTGGTGGGGAAGACGAGGTTGCCACCGGCGCCGGTGAAGTTGGGGGTGGGGTAATTTCTGAGCAGTGCGGACATGCTGCGATTGAGGCGATTGGCGGGGATGATGCCGCCGGGGAAGAGGGCGTTGGTGGTGATGTCACGAGGTTGTGCGGCGGCGGCAAGTGCGGAGAAGTCACCACCGCGCTGCGCCATGGTGGGAACTACCCAGGTGTTGATTGCGCCCTGACGGAGACGCTTGTATTCCTGGCTGAAGAAGAAGAAGAGTTTGGATTTGTCGGTGTTGAATTTTTTCGGGATGTAGATCGGGCCGCCGAGGTTCCAGCCGAAGTTGTTGAAGCGGAGTTTTTGCTTCTGGAAGGCGTTGAAGGCGCGGGCATCGAAGGCATCGTTGCGAACGAATTCGTAGGCGCTGCCATGGAAGGATCGCGAGCCGGACTTGAGGGCGAGGTTGATGATGGCGCTGGCGTTCTGGCCGTATTCTGCGCTGTAGTTGGTGGTGAGAACTTTGAATTCGGCAATGGCGTCGGGGTTGACGTTGACGAAGTTGTTGCCGCCGCCGCCGTTGTCCTTATTGTCAACACCGTCGACATTCCAGGAGAAGGAGTCTGAGCGGCCACCGTTGGCGGATTGACCGCTGGCGTTGGTGCCGAAGCCGCCAGCGAGGCCGAAGCTGCTGGAGTAGTTGGTGGAGACGCCGGGGATGAGGGCCAGGAGCTGGATGTAGTTGCGGCCGTTGAGCTGGAGCTGGGTGGCTTGAGTGCCGGTGATGACGCGGCCGATTTCACCGCTGGTAGTTTCAACGTTGGCTGCATCGGTACGAATGGTGATGCTTTCGCTGACGGCACCGACTTCGAGTTGGATGTCGGCGGCGACTTTTGCGTTTACTTCTACACGCACGTCTTTACGGATGTTCTTCTTGAAGCCTGCGGCAGTTGTTTCGATGTCGTAGAGACCGATCGAGATGCCGGTGACGGCGTAGGCACCGTTTTCGTTGACAGCGGCTTCGCGTTCAAAGCCAGTGGCCGTGTTGCGGACAGTGACTTTCGCGCTGCCGACGGCGAGGCCGGATGGGTCGCGAACGATGCCTGAAATTTGTTGGGAGGAAGCTTGCGGGAAGGCGAGGCCAGCCGCGAGGGAGAGGCAGATAACGAGATGCCAAGTTTGTTTGATCATAAAGAACCCTTATTTGCCCGCTATCCTATCAGAACTGTCTTGAGGACTATGCAGATGGTTTGTGTGAGGTTCTTGGCAGTGGGTGCTTGCCGGAGACGCGCTGCCAGGGACGGCAGAGGCTTTGGGTATTTTCGGGAAGTCGAAACTCTTTCACGGGATTTGAGGATGTGACTTAAGTGGACGGCTGCATCCTGTTAGCCGGACGGAAAACAGCGGCTGCCAATTTGCATCCGGCCGGTTTGGAAATGCATCGAGCGAAGGCAAGAGCTAGAAGAAGACAAGCATTTTGCCGCATCGACAGAGACGCGGGATGCTGTAGCCACCGAGAGCATTCCTGGATGCGCCAATGCTCATACGTGGTACTACGGATGCAACGTATACCGTCC
>JAPKYY010000723.1 GCA_026394095.1 Acidobacteriota bacterium
GCCCCGTTCTGCGCGGAGCCTGGGTGCTTGAAACCATCCTCGGCACCCCCGTCCCTCCACCTCCACCAGACGTCCCCACTCTTGAGAAAGCAGCCAAATCCGACAAGGGCCTCAGCATGCGGCAAATCCTCTCACGCCACCGTGCCGACACCGCCTGCGCCAGTTGCCACAACCTCATGGACCCCATCGGCTTCGGCCTCGAACCCTTCGACTGGATGGGCCGCCTCCGCGAAGGCCCCATCGACAGCAAAGGCACCCTGCCCTCAGGCGAATCCTTCGACGGCCCCGTCGAACTACGCAACATCCTCCTCAACCGCAAAGAAGAATTCCTCCGCCACATCAGCGGCAAGATCCTCGGCTACGCCCTCGGCCGCGGCATTTCCGATGCAGACCAGTGCACCATCCAGCGCATCGTAGACAAGCTCGATCAGAACAACGCAAGTGCCCGTCTACTCATCCACGAAATCGTTCTCAGCACTCCCTTCCGCAACCACCAGGCCGGCACCGCAACCTCGATTTCCGCAGCCCCGTCCTCAAAACCAGTCCGCACCCGCCTTCTCGGCGACAAGTGATTTTGTTAGTCTAGGAACAATTTATGGCGCGCAAACTTTCCCGTCGAATGATCCTCAGAGCCGCAGGCGCCAGCCTCGCCCTTCCCTGGCTCGAATCACTCAAAGCCGAAGAGCGCCTCAAAGAACCACCCCTGCGCATGGCCTTCCTCTTCATGCCAAACGGTGTGCGACCCGACTACTGGACCCCTCCCGGTGACGGCGAAAAATACGAAATCACCCCGCACCTCAAGCCCCTCGAAGGCCTCCGCGACGACTTCATCCTCCTCGAAAACCTCTGGCACAAAAACACCATCGGCCGCAACGGCCACTGGCCCAAAGTCCCCGCCTGGCTCTCCGGCGGCTACGTAGAGAGAACCGTCGGTAGCGACCTCGACTCCGGCGGCACCACCATCGACCAACTCGCCGCCCAGCGCATCGGCCTCAACACGCCTCTCCCCAGCTTCGAACTAGGCATCGATTCCCCACGTACCGGCATCGACACCGCTGGTGGCGGCTTCCCCCGCGCACTCGGTTCATTCCTCTCCTGGGCAGACCCCAAGTCTCCCGTCCCCAAAGAGATCATCCCGCAACTCGCCTTTGACCGCCTCTTCCGCAACCCGAAAGCCAAGGTCGTCTCAGGAATAGATTCCAAACACCGTTCCCTCATCGAATCGCTCCAGCGAGACGATTCCAGCGTCCTCGACGCAGTTCTCGATCAAGCCAAGTCCCTCCGCCAGAAAGGCAGCACCTCAGACCAGGCCCGCCTCGACGAATACTTCGAATCTGTCCGCTCCGTCGAGCGCCGCCTCGAGGCCACCCTCCGGCCACAAAAGCGCTGGATCAACGCAGGCAAATTCCCCCTCGACCGGCCACGCCCCGGCATCCCCGACACCCACGCCGAGCACGTCCGCCTCATGCTCGACCTCCTCATCCTCTCCTTCTGGACCGACAGCACACGCATCTCCACCTTCATGTTCGGCGATGCCCAAAGCGCGCAGGATTACAGCTTCTTGAGCGGCGTCAAAGGCAGCTTCCACGGCCTCTCACACCACCGCAACATCCCGGCTCAGCGCGAGCAATACGAGAAGATCATCAACTGGCACACCGAACAGATGGCCTACTTCTTGAACCGCATGAAGAGCCTCGACGAAGGCGGCACATCCCTCCTCGACAACTCGATGATTCTCTTCGGCGGCACCCTCAAAGACGGC
>JAPKYY010000942.1 GCA_026394095.1 Acidobacteriota bacterium
CGTGGCAAAAAGCCAGTCATAGGCCTGGCCGTCCAGTTGTGCCGCCGCGCGCGACCAGCCAAAGACCAGCGCCGCGACGAAGCACAATACGAGCAAGCCGCCGAGTGTTGCGAACTGTCGGGTTCTCAAACTCAGTGCTTCATCCTCTTTTCCACCTCATCTGCCGCACGCGGCAGCGCCGACGTCAGAAGTCGCGCTCCATCTTTGGTGATCACAATCATGTCTTCGATGCGGATCCCAAGGCTTTCCTCGGCAATATACAAACCCGGCTCGACAGTGATCACATTGCCTTCTGCCAGCGGCACGTTCTTGTCATAAGGATCATGAACGTCGAGGCCAATGTGATGGCTTACTCCGTGAAGGAGATAATCGCCCCAGGGCTTGTCTTTGGGGCCCTTGCCCTGGGCGTTAAAGTACTCGCGAGCCACATTGGTGAGCGCACTCAACAGCACCCCCGGCTTGGCTGCCGCAATCACGGCATTCTGCGCCCCAAGCACCAGTTCGTAAACCTGCTTCTGCCGCGCCGTCCATTTGCCATTCACGGGAATCGACCTCGTGATATCGGCCGCATACATCGAATACTCGCCACCGACGTCCATCAACAAGACGTCGCCGCCATCCATCCTTCGCTTGTTCTGGTTGTAGTGCAAGATCACGCTATTCGGGCCACTCCCCACGATCGGTGCATACGCATTGCGCTCACACCCAAGCGCAAAATAGGTGCGCTGCATGGCTGCTGCCACTTCATACTCATAAAGCCCCGGCTTCGTTACTTTCCAGCTTTCAAAGTGCGCCGCAATCGATGCATCAATCGCCTTCTGCATCAGAGCAAGCTCGGCATCACTCTTGCGAAGCCTCAGATTCGTAATCGCCTCTCGGGCATCCTTCACGCTCCGCAAGGGGGCAATCCTGGCAAGTGCCGCCTCATGGCCATCAAAAACGGTATACAGCTGGCTAGCCGATTCGAGGGCCTTAACGATCTGCGCCTCCAGCTTCTCAGCCGGCATGACACGAGCAAAGCCCGTCTTCTGTGCAGCATCGGCATCTTCGCCCGCCACCATCGGCCCGTCGTAAATCTCCCGCCGCGCATTGCGCTTGGGCAGAAAAAAGATCTCACGCTCGCCCGCGGGGCAACTCGAACAGAGCAGCATCGCCCCATTCGGCTCTCGCCACCCACTCAGGTAAAAGAAGTTCGGATCCTGGAAAAACCCATTCCGGTCATGCACTTCAACCCCAGGTGTGTAAGCCCAAAGCACCACTACACTATCCGGAAGATTCGTACGAATCTGCTCACGCCGGGAAGCGTATTCACTCAGGGGAATCGATTGCGCCCACGCAACCGTGCCCAACAAAATCGGCAATAGACTTCGCAGCATCCCCATTATCATCCCAAAATAAAGGTGTGCAGCCAAACCCTCGTGTCCTGATCATCCCAATCCTCTCCAACTGGCCAGAGCTCCCGGCCAGCCAGTTGATCGGCGTTGCATCCGATCTGGACGAGATCGACCGTGCCCGTGCCCAGGCAGAATCTCTGCACCGGATCGACTGCATGTTCATCGAAGGAAGTGTAGACGCAATTCCCTGGCGCGACTCCTACTTTGATGTAGCTTATCTGGCGGGACCAGCGACAGATGAGGTACGCCGCGTCATGACACCTGAAGGAATCATCCACGAATGTCAAAGCACGTCCTGATCGCAACTGTTGGTTCTTTCGGAGACCTGCACCCATACCTTGCTATCGCCATTGGCCTCAAGCAGCGTGGCCATCACGTCAGCCTGGCATCAAGCGCCTTCTACCGTGAAAAAGTAGAAAGCGAAGGCATCCGCTTTGTCAGCATCCCACCGGATATCAGTGCGATTGAACACGACGCCGAGATCCGTCGCCGCTGCATGGCCACTTTCGACGGAACTCGTTACGTCGTCCAGGAGGTTTTCCTTCCACCGATCGAAGAGGCCTACCAGATCCTGCTTGAAGAAGCCCGCTCGGCCGACATCCTGCTTGGCTCGCTCTTTGCCCTCGGCCTGCCGCTGGCCGCAGCCAAACTCAATCTCCCCTACATCACAACCAGCCTCCAGCCAGCCGCCATCCTGTCGGCCTTTGACCCGCCGCTCATCCCGGCCATGCCCTTTCTGCCCATGATGTCGCCCGGCATTCTCCGTACCGTCTACAAGGGACTCCATCAAATGAACGGCTTTCTTCTGAACAAGGCCTATGACCTTGCCAGGAAGGAAGGGCTTCCGGCAACAGCCGTGCCCAGGCTCTTCGGCCATAGCTCGCCGCACGGTAATCTCATCCTCTTCTCGAAGCACTTCATGAAGGAGCAGCCCGACTTTCCACAGCCCGCCACGATGTGCGGCTTTCCCTTCTACGACAAACTCGACGGAAATTCGGCAATGCTTGAACCTGAGCTCGAAGCCTTCCTGCAAGCGGGCGAGCCTCCTTACGTTTTCACGCTTGGTACTTCTGCCGTGCTCGACCCCGGCCGCTTCTATACCGAAGCTCACACCGCAGTAAACCGCATGGGCAAACGCGCTGTCTTCCTGGTCGGGCGGGACAACTATGATCGCTACCTGTCTCTCGGCAACGACCGCATCTTCATCGCCCGCTACGCGCCCCACTCGCAACTGATGCCTCGCGGGGCTGTCACCATCCATCAGGGTGGCATTGGCACCACAGCGCAGGCACTACGCGCAGGTAAACCCATGATCGTTGTACCTTACTCGCACGACCAGCCAGACAATGCCCGCCGCTGCGTGGGGCTCGGCGTTGGCCTCACCATCCCCCGTAAGCGCTTCAGCGCAAAGCTGCTTGAAGAAGCCCTTCGCGCCGCCCCCAAGTCAGGCGAATCTGCCCGTAGCATGGGCACCCTGATTCAGTCAGAAGACGCCGTAGCTCGCGCGTGCGAAAAGATCGAAGAAACCCAGCCATCGCCACGCAGGATTTGATCCTGCTTCAGAAACTGCGGCAAAGCGGCCTCAATCCGCTCTGCCTGCCACTCATAGTAACCACTCAACAAGAGCACACCGTCACGGCAAAGCAAGCGTGTGTACTCCGGGGCGAGATCGAGGTGCACGTAGCCAGGGACATTCACTAGCAGCACTTCAAAGCGTCCATCGGGCATGGCAAAGCTGGGCCCCTGATAAGCGGCTACGCCACGCTCATGCGCCATCCGAGCCGCATCGGCTTCGAGATCGCAAGCAATTGCACTCACGGCCCCCAAAGCTTTCGCCGCCTCAGACAGGATCCCTGTACCGGTGCCCAGATCAAAGACTCGCTTCCCCGCAAAATCAATCCGCTCCATCATCTCGAGACAGCCACAGGTTGTATCGTGATCCCCGGCACCAAAGACCAGCCCTTTGCGCATGCCAAGGCGGTAGCGTCCAGCCGGAACCACTTCATCCCCTTCTGGTGCAATCCACCAGCGCTTGCCAACAGGCTTGGCCGCCCACTCTTCCTGCCAGGCGAGATTCACTTCCCAGCGAGCCCGCTCGATCTTCCCGCCACTGGCCTTGGCAAAACTCCCTGCCACAACCCGGTTCGAGAAATAGACCCAGGTCTCCCCCGGGCGCTCCTCTGCCCCGTCAATTGGCCAATCGCCAAAATCCTCTAAAAGACCCGAAACTCGAACCATGTACATCGCTTTGATATCTCTGTAACATTTTCGTTGGAAAATAGAGGTTTGTGCAAAAACAAGTTGTCATAGTCGGTGCCGGCATCAGTGGACTGATGGCCGCACAGCAATTGCGCCTCGCCGGAATCTCGGCAATAGTCCTCGATAAAGCCAATCGCCCAGGCGGGCGTATGGCCACCCGCCCCTTTGAAGGAGCCCTCTTTGACTACGGCGCGCAGTTCTTCACCGTGCGTCACGAACGCTTTGCAGCCTTCCAGCGTGCCTGGCAGGCTAAAGGCCTTGTCAAGGTGTGGAGCAATGGCTTCAACAACCAGCAGGACGGCCACCCGCGCTTTATCGGACAGGCCGGCATCAACGCGATCCCCGCGCACCTGGCCCATGGTATCGATCTTCGCTGCGGAGTAAAAGTAAGCCACATTATCGCCTCCGGCAATCAATGGACTCTCGAAACCGATTTCGACGAGACCCTCACTGCAGACGCACTGATCGTGACGTGTCCGGTGCCACAAACGCTGGCGCTTCTCGACTTTGACCCAATCGAAGCCGAACGCCTCGCCCTCGAAAAAATCGAGTACGAACGATGCATTGCTGTAATGGCAATCCTTGAGGAGCCCGCAAATCTCCCGGAGCCCGGTGCACTCCAGATGCCGAACGCCGAACCTATCTCGTGGATTTCGGACAATCAACGCAAGGGGATCTCAACGGTCGCCAATTCGATCACGATCCACGCTGGCCCCAAATTCAGCATGGATAACTGGGAAAAGAACGCCGAAGAAGTGGCTGAGAAATTGCTGACAGGCTATAAGGTTAGTGCCTGGAAGCTGCACCGCTGGAAGTATTCAAAACCTTCGGTGATGCATGAAGACAGATGCTTTGTCGTAACAGCACCAGCACCGTTGGTTTTGGCGGGTGATGCCTTCGGAGAGGCACGTATCGAGGGCGCTGCCCTTAGTGGTTTGTCTGCTGCGGAACGGCTTCAAGCGCTGCTTTAGCCGCCTTGAACTGCATCAGACCCTGATATTCCTGCCACAGGGTGGTGAAGCCTGCCCAGTAATATCCGCTGACGAAGATCATCAGAAACGGAATGCTCAAGAGGTTGAGTGACTCGATGCAGTAATACACCATCGCGGCGAAGACGGTTCCCATAGCAATCTCAGCAAAGGGCAACCAGCCGCTCTTGCGGCGATATTCCACCTGTTCAAGCTTCACCTTCTTGTCGCTCAGGTTGTACTTGGCCGTACGCGCAAAGCTGGTTTGGATTCCGAAGAGTGCCTCAAGCACCGCCTTGGTATTGCTGATCGTGAGGGCCACACCCGCTGCCATCAACGCAGGCATGAACCAGATCGTACGCTTCCAGCCGACAGGGTCGATTTCGCGCTGTGCAATCAGATAGAAGGCAGTGAGGCTGACAAAGTTCGCAATGATCAGCGGGAAGTCGATCAAGAGCATTTCCAGCGGACCCATGTAAAAGCGAACAATCATCACAGGCAACATCAGCGCCGAAACGATGATCATCAGCGGGTAGGAAACATTAGGAGTGAGATGGCAGATCGCCTCAAGCTTCACGCGCCAAGGCAACTTGGTATCGAGAATCATCCGCAGCAGTTTCTTCGCGCACTGCGTCAAGCCCTTGGCCCAGCGGGACTGCTGTACCTGGAAGCTGTAAGTTTCTACCGGCAGTTCTGAGGGGCATTCCACATGCGGGAGGTAGACAAAACGCCATCCCTTCAACTGCGCCCGGTAGCTCAGATCGCTATCTTCGGTGAGGGTATCGTGCTGCCAGCCACCGGCATCTTCGATCATCGCTTTGCGCATGATCCCGGCCGTGCCGTTGAAATTGAAGAAGAGTCCGTTACCGGCGCGTGCGCCGTGCTCCAGGATGAAGTGACCATCAAGCAGCATCGTCTGCACTTCAGTCAGCAGATTGAAGTGGCGATTGAGATAAGTCCAGCGAGTCTGTACAACACCCACTTTCTCGTCGGTGAAGTGATGGACGGTCTTCTCAAGAAAGTCTTCGGGGATTACAAAGTCGGCGTCAAAAATGGCAATCAGTTCGCCGGTAGCAGTGGGAATCCCTGCCTGCAAAGCACCCGCTTTGTAACCCTGGCGATTCTTGCGATGGCGGTATTCCATGTTGAAGCCACGCTCAACGTAGGTGGCCACCAGAGCTTCAGTAAAGGGAGCCGTGTCGTCGGTGGAGTCGTCAAGAATCTGGATCTGAAGCAGGCCCTCTGGATATCGAACCTTGCTTGCACTCTCAAGCAGGCGCTCCACAACGTAGCGCTCATTGAAGAGAGGAAGCTGGATTGTGACCCTGGGGAGCTCTGTGAAATACCGTGACGGCTCTTTGGGCATGTTCTTCTTGCCCCGGAAATAGCCGCTGATCATGGCGAAACGGTGGCAGCCGTAAAAGCTCAACACCGCAAGCATGACAAAGTAGGGAATCAGTATGAGGTAATCGAATGTCGCAAGAGAATGAACACCAGCGAAGGTGTCGTCAAATAGCGCGTCGATCAGTTTTTCAGTCGTAGAAGCAGAGCCGGTTAGCATAATAGGTGACTTGGTCCACTACTCCAATTCGATCCTGGCCGGACTGGCTGCTGCATTCTTGGCAGTGCTGGCCCTTGGCACATTCTGGACAAACGACGAAGCGGCGCGGATTACGTCTATAAGTATCGGATATAGTATAACTTATCTTTGCTTCTTTTGTGCCCTCTGGATTGCGTCACGTGTGCCAGAATCGCAACAGTTGCGGAGAGTAGTAGTACTTGCAGCCATCTCCTTTCGATTGTTGGCTTTCACCCTCCCTTCCAGCCTGAGTGACGACTACCTGCGCTACGAGTGGGAGGCAGAAACGATCTCACGCGGCCTGAACCCCTACCGTATCAGCCCGGCGCAGCTTTCTGCCCCCGATCACCGGATCCCTGGTTACGACTTCTCTGCCGTCTACGGTCCGGTGCTCGAATTTGCGCACTGGGCAACTTACCAGACCGGCTTGCCGATGAAGACATCGTCGTCGCTAGCCGAAGCGTTGCTGCTGCTCCTGGCCTGGCGGCAACGCTGGCCCACGTGGCGCTGGATGATCCTCGCCTGGAGCCCACTCAGCATCTACGAATATTGGATGAACGGCCACAGTGACTCGTGGCTGATCCTGCTGCTCTTTGCCGCACTAGTGACAAAAGGACTGAGCAGTTGGATCTGGCTCGCCCTGGCAACTCTCACCAAATGGTGGCCCCTGCTTCTGATTCCCATTTGGCTCGCCCAGCGATACTCGCCGCCCGGGCTGGTCGCCTACGCATTGCTTATGTCCAGTTGCCTGCTGCTGATGCCAGTCCACGAGTGGGTGACAAAAGTTCGATTTACAACAGGCTTCCTGGGAGGTTGGCAGAATAACGTCTTCCTCTATCGATTTCTTAGCGACAAGATGCAGGCAATAGGAATTGCGGCACTAAGCAGCGCAAGCCTTCCATTTCTCAAGCTGGGTCTTGCCGAGTCTATCCTCTGCTTCCTCACCATATTTCTCTCCTTCTCGGGCAACATTCATCTCTGGTACCTGGGCTGGCTGCTGCCCTTTCTCGCTGCCAGCCGCTGGAATCCTCTCCCCTGGCTTCTCCCGGTACGAAGACCAACTTATGAGAGTCTGGATATGGACTGCCGTGGTAGTATTTTCTGGCTACAGATTTTTCACCAAGAGGAATGGATAGAATAGATCAGGAATGGCGATACATCTAAGAGCGCTGGCAATTGCACTAATTGCCATGGGAATCGGCGGCGGCCTCTTCTCCTTAATTTGGATGATTGCCAATGGCGGACCGAGCGGCCTGGCCAATGCGTTTGACGATTTGTCTTCTGTTTTGGGTCCGATCGTGGTTGGCATTGTATTCCTGAATATCTTCCTCGCAGTCCCGATGGTAATGACTGGTTTGGGTCTACTCCGCGCGCAGGGCTGGGCCCGCACGATGGGCATGGTAGTCTGTTCACTCGCAATCATTAACATCCCGCTTGGGAGCATGCTTGGTGGTTATGGCCTATGGGTTCTCACGTCTCTGGAAGTAGAGCCTCTTTTCGAAAACCGCGGCGACAACAACCAATAACAGGGTCAACTGGCCCAATCGAGTTGGGTGATATGCCCCACATCGCCGGCGATTCGCCGGCTTTTTCTTTTCTTTTCAAACACATAGAATCGGTCTCAAAACTGCCTTAGTACTCCCAGAGGTAAATGATGTTCTACGTGTTTATTTTCATCTGGGCCTTCGCGCTAATCGCCGGAGTCACCATGGTGTGGCTGCTGGCCTGGGCCATCAAGCAGGGTGAATTCAAGAATCTGCGACAGGGTGCAAGGTCCATTTTTGACGACGAAGAACCGGTTGGAATGGTCACTGACTACTTCCCCGGCGAGGCGCCACTTATGAAACAACTGGAGGTGCGGCGATGAGCGAATCAGCTCTTGAGATTACCCCGCAAGGGGAAGCAGTTTCCCGGATTGAAGTGGACCGGTCTGCAGAATGGGTGGTCACCATATATTGGGCCAGTTCCCTGTTATGGCTCCTGGTCGCCACCCTCGCCGGGTTGATTAGCTCAGTCAAGCTTCACTCCCCTGACTTTTTGGGCGGCATCGAGTGGTTAACCTTTGGGCGCATCCGTCCTGTGCATTGGGACACCGCAATTTACGGATTTGGCGGCACTGCAGCATCGGGCACATTACTCTGGCTGCAGGCACGTTTGTGTCAAACCCGAATTCCCTTCCCGGCCTTACTGATCGCTGGTGGCGTGATCTTCAACGTTGGAGTTCTATTAGGCACGATCGGCGTTTTGATGGGCCAATCGACCGGCGTCGAGGCTCTCGAGTTTCCACTCTACGCCATGCCTCTGCTGGTGATTCCTTACGTCTTCATCGTCATTGCAAACTTCCGGATGTACTTTACCCGGCGCAGCAGCCATACGTATGTATCTCAGTGGTATCTGATGGCGGTCACCATCTGGTTTCCTGTCCTGGTTTTGGCTGCCGAAGCCTGCACCAACCTTGGGGCGGTGGACGGTGTTGCCCAGGCCGTTGCCAACTGGTGGTACGGACACAATGTAGTGGGCCTCTTCGCGACGCCCACTGCAATCGCTGCAGCCTATTATCTGATCCCCAAAGTCATTGGTAAGCCCATCCACAGCTACCACCTCTCGCTGCTGGGCTTCTGGTCGAATGCAATCTTCTACAACTGGGCAGGCACACACCATCTCACGGGTGGACCGCTTCCAGCCTGGACGATCACCGTCGGAGTGGTAGGCAGCATGATGATGTTCATTCCTGTGATCACGATCGGTATCAATCACCACATGACGATGCTGGGCTCCTTCCACCACTTAAAGACCAGCCCGACTCTTCGTTTTGCCGTCATGGGATCGATGGTCTACACCTTGGCCAGCTTCCAGGGCTCGCTCGAATCCCTCCGCAGCCATCAGGAGATCACTCACTTCACCCACTACACCATCGGCCACGTCCACTTCGGCATGTACGGCTTCTTTGCCCCGCTCATGTTCGCCATGATGTACTACGCGATGCCAAGGCTCACGGGCAATGAATGGAGCTCAGCGAGACTGATTCGCATCCACTTCTGGTGCACCCTCTTCGGTACAGCGCTTTA
>JAPKYY010000492.1 GCA_026394095.1 Acidobacteriota bacterium
GATCTGAGCCTTCGCCACCTCGTCAAAGTGCGCAATACCAACCTCATACGGAACCTTCTCGGCTGTCAATTGCGCTTCATTCTTACCTACCATCGAGATCTCAGGAATCGTATAAATTCCAAACGGCAACAAATCCGGCCGCGTCTCTCTTTTCATGCCAAACATATGGCAAGCCGCCATCCGTCCCTGCTCCATCGACGTTGAAGCCAGCGAAGGAAAGCCCACAATATCGCCCGCCGCATAGACATTAGGCACGGTGCTCTGAAAGTATTCGTTCACGGCAACCTTTCCACGATCCTTGAGCTGAATCCCCAGCGCCTCCAGGTTCAGCCGATCCGTATTCGGCTGCCGGCCAATGGCATAGAGCAAAGCTTCGGCTACCAGCGTTTTCCCGCTCTCAAGCTTCGCAATGGCCCGCAACGGAGCATCCTCCGGTGCCTCAACACTTACCACCTTCTCGCCCATCCGGAACACAACCCCGCTCCGCCTCAACTCATACACCAGTGCCTCGGTGATCTCCTTATCCACATGTTCGAGCAACCAATCTCGCGCCTCGACAACAGTCACTTCGCTCCCCAGCGCCGCAGCCATCGAAGCATACTCAAGCCCGATCACTCCGCCGCCAACCACGATTAGAGACTTCGGAAACTCTCCCCGCGTCACCTGGATAAACTCATCGGAATCATAAACCTGCGGCGCCTCAAACGGAATATCCGCCCGGTGCGCTGGCCTGGTCCCGCAAGCCATCAGCACAAAGTCCGATCGATAACTCTCCACACCACCCTCGGCATCGACAACCTCCACCACATGGGGGTCCGCCGTAAACCGCGCATGGCCATTGAGCACCGCAATCTCATGCCGCTGCAACTGATCCTGGATCACCGCATACTGACGCTTGATCACTTCCTGCACCCGGAACATCAGATCTTCAATATGAATCTGCGTCTTGACCCGGTAACCCTTGCCATAAAACGACCGCTGGCGAAACCCGCTCAAAAACAAAACTGCTTCCCGCAAAGTCTTGCTGGGGATCGTCCCCGTATGCAGACACACCCCACCCAGATCGAAATTCCGGTCCGCCACCGCAACCCGCTTCCCGTTTTTGGCTGCTTCAATCGCAGCATGATGTCCAGCCGGTCCACTGCCAATTACCAGCAGATCAAAGTCGAAAGCGTTTTCTTGCATGAAGTTCCTCATGTAATTCTAGCGTTCAAAAAAATCTGACAAAACTTCAATCCACTTCCGAGCCCAACTGCGTATCCACATCACGAAAGGAGTACAAGCACACGCAAATGCGTAACGTACAATCAGTAATCGCCGCTGGCCTCGCCTTAGTACTCGGCTTGCCAGCCATCAACACCCCACTTCAAGCCGCCAACCATCGGGAGGCTCCGATCACGGCGCTTGACCACAAGGCCGACATCACGGACTTCTTCGCCTTCGTAAGCTACAACGGTAGCCAGGCCGCCAACCAGCGTCCCACCAAGGCAACCTTCATCCTCAATGTCGACCCTTTGCTCGAACCGGCCAATGGCCCAACCTACTTCCCCTTCGATTCCGGGATCCTCTATGAGATCAAGATCGACAACAATCACGATGCAGTTGAAGACATCATTTTCCAGATCCAGTTTGAAACCGAACAGCGTCTCCCCAGCCTCTTCACGGTAATGGCCGGTGCAGGCGATGGCGTCAAGACTCCCGCCAACTCTCCGGCACCAATCGCCCCCGGCACCCTCCTCGTTCCTCCTCAGATCAAAGACTTCGATAGCCCCGGTCTCGGCCAGCGTCAGTCCTATCGCATCACCATGATCAAGGGCGGCAACGCCACCACCTTCACCAACATCGGTGGCAAGCCCCTCTACGCCGTACCAGCCAACGCCGGTCCCCGCACCCTGGACTACCCGGCTCTTTACAAGGCCGGTACCTACTCGCTGCCCAACGGCATCAACGTCTTTGCAGGCACCGTAGACGACCAGTTCTGGATCGATCTCGGCGCCACCTTTGACAGCGTCAATTACCGCACTCTCGGCTCTGGCATCCCCGCCGTCCTCACCGACGACGAAGACAAGGCCAAGATGAACTTCGCCTCCGACACAGTCTCCGGTTACGCCGTCAATACCATCGCGATTGAAGTACCGATCGAGATGCTCACCTCCACCGGTCGTGTCGAAGCTGCCACCGCACCTGCCGCCACCATCGGCGCCTGGGGCACCACCAGCCGTCCCCGCCTCACCGTCCGCCGCTCACCCAATCCGCTCACCACTGCCGGCGATCTCCGTCAGGTTCAGCGCATGGGCCAGCCCCTCTTCAACGAACTCCTCATCGGCGTTGGCTCCAAGGACAAGTTCTCCATGTCCCAGCCCAAAGATGACTCCCAGTTCGCCAGCTTCGCCCTCGATCCCGTCCTCGCCCGCATTGTCAATGCAGTCTACAACGGTGTCGTCGCGATTCCCAACGCGCCTCGCGTCGATTTGCTGCCGCTCGTAACCTACGCGCCGCCAATCGCTGCACCTGGCACACCAGCTGGGCCCGTTGCGGACCTCCTACGTCTGAACACCGGCGTATCAGCAACCCCGCCAGCACAAGCCAACCGTCTTGGCCTCATCGGTGGCGACCCTGCCGGTTACCCCAACGGCCGCCGCCTTATGGATGACGTCACCGACATCGCCCTCCGCGTTGTCGTCGGCGGTGTCCTCGCTCCCGGCTTCAACAAGTTCCCGAACAACAAGCTCGGCGACGGGGTCAACGTCAACGACTTCCCTTACAAGACCGAGTTCCCCTACCTCGCCGATTGTCCCTCCGGACGCGACCGTCGCCACGTAGATCCAGGCGAACCCGGTGGCGGGCCGATCAAGTAAGTAACTGCCATGAAACTAGCACTTCTCGTTTCAATCCTGGGCGCATCTCTTTGCGCCCAGGAGGCAGTCAACTACGACGCTCTCAAAATTCAGGCCCGCGGCTACATCGCTTCAGGCAAACCCGAACTGGCCCTCAAAATCGCCGAGCCCCTGGCCAACAAAGCCCCCGACGACATCGACCTCTGGTACACCGTAGCCCAGGCCAGCCGGATGCTCGGCAAAATCGAAACGGCCGAAAAAGCCACCCAGTGGATGCTCGACCTGCGCCCCGACAACCTCAATGGCCAGCATGAAGCCGCTCTGCTCCGTGAGATATTCAACGACCTCCCCGGCGCACTAGACCTGCTCAATGTTGTATTTCGTGCCACACCGGTATCGAAATACACCGAACGGGCCGCAATCCTGAACGACATTGCACGCATCTTCGAAAAGCAAAACCTGAAGCCCGAAGTTGCCCAACTCCGAAAAGAAATCGAACGACTGAAAGGACTCGAAATCGCCAATGCAAAAGCTACTGCCACTCCTGATCATAAGTAGTCTCGTATCTAGCCTTTATGGCCATGATCTCTATCTCATGCCCCAGAAATTCCGCCCTGCGGCAGGCGAAGCCATCCTCATCTCGGCCAACACTGGCGACAGCTTCCCGCTCTCCGAGCAGCCAGTCGATCCTGCCCGCCTCACCAGCCTGCCCACCAATGAATGGCGCATGCTCGGCAAGGCTACTCACACTACAACGCAGGTGCAGGCAGGCAGCCAGTACTTCGGCGTCTTTACCAAGCCCCGATTCCTCGAGATGGAACCTGCCAAGTTCATCGACTATCTCAAAGAAGAGGGCCTCACCACCCAACTCGAAGGCTACAAATCTATGACCGGCAAGAGCCGCGAAATGTACTCGAAGTTTGCCAAGACCTACGTCGTTGCCGGCCAGGCAAACAGCAACTTCGCCAAGCCCCTCGGCCTCAAAATCGAAATCGTCCCACAAGCCGACCCAGCCAGCCTCAAGCCCGGCGACGAACTCCCCGTGCAACTGCTCTTCGATGGCAAACCAATCGCAGACATCCAGATGGAAATCGCCACCAGCCGCGACCCACGCACCAAATCCGTCCTCACCAAAGCAGGCCGCACCGATGCAAAAGGCATGCTCAGCATCCCGGTTCCCACCGCAGGCAAGATCCGACTGCACGCCGTCGCGATGAAGCAGGTGAAAGCCGAAACTCACGATTGGGAATCCTACTGGGCCAGCCTCACCTTCGAGGTACCAAGCGCTACCCCCACCCAATCCTCTAACCTAACGAACAGGTGATCGCTTTTTTCGCAACCCTTTTTTTGATTCCGGGCTCCCACGAGCTCGCCACCCCTGGCCCGGTCAGCATCCCGCTGCCCGGGCCAGACCACATCCACCTCCGCTGGAAGTCCCTC
>JAPKYY010000357.1 GCA_026394095.1 Acidobacteriota bacterium
CAGGGTCCGCAGCAACGGCGGCCTTGAAGCTCGTCCCACTCTCCCAGCACTGCATCGCGTGCGCCTGCACTAGACGGTAAGCCGTCTCGCGCAACATCCCTGCCTCGGCCAGATCCAGCAGCAATTGTCCGCTGAAGACGATGCCAAGCGTAGCGTTGAAGTTCGCCATAATGCGGTCTTCATTCACGCGCATGCCCTCAACCAGCCAGGTGGTCTTTGCCAGCAGGTAATCCGTCAGGATCGTTGAATCGGGCAGGATTACACGCTCTACCGAGCTGTGCGAGATGTCGCGTTCATGCCAGAGTGCGATGTTCTCGAACGCCGCCTGCAGGTTGGATCTCACGATACGCGCCAGGCCACAAATCTGCTCGCACACGATCGGGTTCTTTTTGTGCGGCATGGCGCTCGAACCCTTCTGCCCGGGAGCAAAGGGCTCTTCTGCCTCTCGCACTTCGGTGCGCTGCAGATGGCGTACTTCGAGGGCAATCTTTTCGAGCGTCGCGCAGATCAGCGCCAGCACCGAGATGTAATTGGCATGAAGATCGCGCGAGAGTACCTGGCTGGAAACCGGAGCCGCCTTCAGCCCCAAGCCTTCACAGATCAACTCCTCAGACTCGGGCGAAAGATGCGCAAAGGCACCGACAGCGCCTGAAGTCTTGCCCACGCGGATTTCTTCCGCTGCGCGGTCAAATCGTTCGGCGTTGCGCTTGAGCTCGTCGTAGAAATTCGCGAGTTTCAGGCCGAACGTAATCGGCTCGGCGTGAACCCCGTGCGTACGGCCAATCTGGATCGTGTCCTTGTGCTGCATGGCGCGCTTTTTGAGTGCCTCAAGCAAGCCTTCAAGCCCCTTGGCAATGAGCCCGCTTGCCTGCTTGATCTGCAGGGCTTGTGCCGTGTCTACTACGTCGTTTGAGGTCAAGCCGTAGTGCAGCCAGCGCGAGTGTTCGGCTTGGCCTTTGTCCTTCAAGGTCTCGGCTACGGCAGTGGTGAAGGCAATCACGTCATGTTTGACTTCACGCTCGATCTCGCCAATGCGGTCTACCGAGAAGCCGGCGTGCGCCCGCAAGGCAGTGGCGGCTTCCACCGGCACCAGGCCCAGGTGCGCGAGGGCTTCAGATGCAGCAAGTTCGACATCGAGCCAGCACTGATACTTGTTGTGTTCGGACCAGATTCTGCCCATTTCCGGGCGTGTATAACGTTGGATCATGATTCAACCTAAATTTCAAAAAATGAAGACTGCTGGCGTGGCTCTGACACCGTTAGATCGATGTTGGAAAGGCCTCGCCGGTCAATCGCCTGCGCTGCCACCATATGGGCCAGCGCTGGTAAATTATTCTGCTCACTCAAGTGCCCGAGCACCAGTTTGCGTGTGCGCGGCGACAGATCATCGAGAATGAACTGGCTCACGACATCGTTGGACAAATGCCCGCGCCGCGACATCACCCGCTGCTTCAGGCTCCAGGGGTAAGGGCCTACTTTCAGCATCTCGAGGTCGTGATTGGATTCAAGCAGCAGGATGTCGCAATCCTGCAAGTGGTAACGAATCGAATCCGGCATG
Source organism: Acidobacteriota bacterium (assembly GCA_026394095.1). Classification (GTDB taxonomy): domain Bacteria; phylum Acidobacteriota; class Terriglobia; order Bryobacterales; family Bryobacteraceae; genus Bryobacter. Next base: position 1,559 of record JAPKYY010000357.1, read on the forward strand.
TAGCCAAGATCTGTGCACACGCCAACCTTGCGGCCGTTGGAGCTAAACGTATAGCCGACTGGATCTTCTGCATCATGAGGGAGCGAGAACGACTGCACTTCAAAGGAGCCGATGGCGAGCTTTGAGCCTGCCTGGAAGGGGCGAAAATGCAGCGCCTCTTTGCCTGCTTCTAGCGAATCAGCTGTAGCCTGAGTCAGATAAACAGGCTTGGCGAGTTTCTTCGCAATTGGCCCCAGGCCCGAGACATGATCGCAATGTTCATGCGTCACAAGAATCGCATCGATGCAGCAGGGGTCAATGCCG
>JAPKYY010000095.1 GCA_026394095.1 Acidobacteriota bacterium
GGTAGCAGACTGGAAAACGAGGAGAGAACTTTTTTTGAAATTGAGTTGCCGCAACCGGACACGGCTATTGTTTTGAGCGAATTGGCGGCGCTTCCAGCCGTGCTGGGGGTTGAAGAAGTGCGGAGCATGGAAAAGATCTACGGTAAGCGGATCATCATCATGGGAGGCGGCGCACAGGTGGCGCAGGTGGCCATTGGAGCGATTTCAGAAGCCGACCGCCACAACCTGCGTGGCGAACATATCTCGATCGATACGATTCCGCTGGTGGGTGAGCAGCAACTGGCCGATGCGGTGAGGGCTGTGGCGCGGCTGCCACGGGCCAAGGCGCTGGTGCTGGCCGGTTCTCTTATGGGTGGAGAAATCGAGATTGCCGTACGCGAAGTTCGGGCGCAGGGTTTGCTTGTGGTGAGCCTGAATATGGCCGGCAGCGTGCCCGAGGCAGCCGATCTGGTGGTTTCAGACCCGGTGCAGGCGGGGGTAATGACGGTGATGGCTGTTGCAGATACTGCAAAATTCAACGTCGCACGTCTGAAGCAAAGAGTGTTTTAGGCCGATATTCCGATTTGAGCAGCATCAGTCCCCCCATTCCCGAAAATCTCGCTCGCGCTTACTCGATTCTCGAAGTGCGCCCGATGTGTACGAGCGAAGAAGTGCGCGCCGCCTATCTTGATCTGGTGAAGATCTGGCACCCCGACCGTCACCAAACCGAGCCCGAACGCCTTCGTCGCAAGGCCGAAGACAAACTCAAAGAAATCGTGGATGCTTACGAGACGATTCAGAAGCACGGTGAGATGGCAGAAGAGGTCCCGCTCATCGCCATGGATTTTGGGGAGTTTTGGGGCTTTATCGATGAAATGGGCAAAACGGTGATTCATCCGGAGTTTACGCAGGCGAGAGGGTTTGTGCGTGGGCTTGCGGCAGTACAGTCGGTGGAGAAGTGGGGTTTTATCGACAAGAACGGCCATTGGCGCATCAATCCGCTCTATGAGGATTGCTCAGACTTTGCCGAGGGGCTGGCGGCAGTGCGCTGGTATGGGCGTTGGGGATTTATCGATTCGCAAGGGGCTTTCGCGATTCCGCCTCGTTATCAGGAAGCGCGGAGCTTTACCGATGGCTGGGCTGATGTACGACTGGGTGCGAGGTGGGGGAAGGTAAATCCGGCAGGGGAACTGGTTTTCGATCCGACAGGCAGTGGCCATCATATCTCCTAAAAAGAATGGGCCGCCCAAATGAAGGCGACCCATAAGAACTGCTAAGGAGACGGACGAATGACAAAAATTTATTGTACGTGGGGGCTGGAAGAACCGCTCGTACGGAACTCGTATTGTTGAATTTCAAGGGCTGCTTTGCCGTCTTAGCATCGTACGATCATATTGACTGTCTTGCCCGCGCCCGCTTCATCCGCGCTGCGTTTTGACAAAACTTTGTAGCGAACCTCACGCTCGATCGGGAACCGATCTGAGGCCCGACGATCACTCGCGTCCTTGACGCCTCGACTGCTGCTTTGCATTCCAAACACTATGTTGTTCTCCTGTCACTGTTAGGATGCGCCATAAGGCGGAAATCCTCAATCCCCTGTTGGGTCTAATTTTACTGAGTACAAAGGTACTATTTTTGTCTGGTTTAGAATGCTATCTATGCAACTCTCACCGAGCCGATACACATTCTTGTTCGCCTTTTCTTTGCTTTTAGCTCCCGGATTGATGTTTGCCGAGAAGAAAGCAGTGCTTCCCGCAGGTGCTTCTACTGCCGGGCCGTACTCTCCTGGAATCCTTTCTAATGGAACCCTTTATGTAGCAGGCCAGATTGGCCGCGATGCAAAGGGGAATATCCCTGACAACTTCGAAGAGGAAGTAAAAGCTTGCCTCGACAACATCGACCGAATTCTCAAAGAAGCCGGCGTGACTCCCGCGAACGCAGTTGCAGTTCAGGTTTATCTGACCGACATGGATCTTTTCGACCGAATGAATAAAGTCTACATGACGTTTTTCCCTGAGCCGCGTCCGGCCCGTACGACCGTGGGTGTGGCGAAGCTGGTTGGCAAGTCGCGGATCGAGATCACTGTGACTGCCGACGCCACCGGGGCTAAGAAGAAGTAGCTTCGCGGCGTTTTTTCCATTCCTCAAGTCTTTCGCGAATCTTGGCTTCGACGCCCCGGTTGGTTGGGTGGTAAAACTCAGTACCTTCGAGCCCCGGCGGCAAACACTTCATGCCCACCACTGCGTCCGCGCTCTGGTGGGCATGCTGGTATCCGGTGCCGTAGCCGAGCTCTTTCATCAAACGTGTGGGGGCTTTGCGCTTTTGCATGGGGAGGGGCTGGGCGTGGGTTTCTCTTGCCGCTGCGTGGGCTGTTTTTAGCGCCTGTTAGGCCGCGTCGCTTTTGGCGGCCATGTGTCTTCAACGGCCATACGCACAAGGCGGCGGGCCAGGTACATGCGGTCTTCACCGGATTCGAGCATGCGGGCGAGCCAGTAGATGGCGGCATCGGGGTCGCTCGAGCGGACGCTCTTGTGGAGAGCGCTCACCAGGTTGTAGTGTTCTTCGCCGCTCTTGTCATAGAGCAGCATCTTGCGTTCGAGAACGCCTTCGAGGCTGGTTTGTGTGATGCGGCCGCCGTCGGCTACAGATGCTGCCATCTCAACGAGGTTCAGCGCATTGCGGGCATCGCCGTTGACGAAGCTGGCGATCATTTCGGGTACTTGCTCGTCTGCTTCGACGCTCATCTCCTTGAGGCCACGGTTTACCAGTTCGGCCAGTTCTTCGATGGAGAGCCCGCGCAGGGTGAAGACCTTGGCCCGGCTGAGCAGAGCGCCATTGACCTCAAAGCTTGGGTTTTCGGTGGTGGCCCCGATGAGCACGATGTCGCCCCGCTCGACATAAGGCAGGAAGGCATCCTGCTGGGCCTTGTTGAAGCGATGGATTTCGTCTACAAAAACGACGGTTCGCCGGCCATAGCGGAGATTCTTTTCCGCTTCGGCCATGACGGTTTTGATCTCTTTGATGCCGCTGAGGACGGCGCTGAAAGGGATGAAGTCGGCTTTAGATTCTTTGGCCAGCAGGCGGGCGATGGTGGTTTTACCTACACCCGGAGGCCCCCAGAGGATCATGCTCTTGAGCTTGTCCTTGTCGACCATGGTACGTATAGGCCTACCAGGCGCCAGCAGATGGCGCTGGCCTACTACATCTTCGAGACGTTCGGGGCGGAGACGTTCGGCCAGGGGCCGGGTTGCGGCACCTAAATCTTGCGATGCGGGTTCATCGCCGAAGAGACTGCTCATTCGGCCTCGCCCCGTTGGCGCGCCGCCTCGTAGAGAAATACCGCGGCTGCGATGGCGGCATTCAAGCTTTCAACGCCCTGGGTTGGGATTCGCACGGGTTGGGTCGCCTTGCGTACGGCTTCACTCAGGCCCTGGCCTTCACTGCCGATCACAATCGCACAGGGCCCGCGCCAGTCGACGTCTTTGGCGAGTTTGCCGCTGTCGCCTGCATCACCGGCAGCTCCGTAGAGGGTTAGCTTCAATTCACTCAATTCGCCGCGGAAGACAGGAAGCCTAAAGATGCTTCCCGATGAGGCGCGCAGAACCTTGGGATTGGCAAAATCGACTGTGCCGCGCAGGGCGAAAACTGCTGTGGCCCCGAAGGCTTCGGCAGAGCGGAGGATGGTGCCGGCGTTGCCGGGGTCCTGCACGCTATCGAGGGCGACGATGAGGGGGTTGCCTTCAAAGAGCATCTTGCGGTCCCACTGTGGGGCTCGCACGAGCGCCATGATGCCCTGGGGAGTTTCCATGCTGGATAGATCGCGATAGACGGAGTCTGGGAGTTCGAGGATTCGGTCTGCAACCGCGCCTACTCCCGAGAGTCCTTGTGCGGTGCCGATGATGGCTTCGATCTTCATTCCACTGGTGAGAGCTTCTTCGAGGAGGTGAAATCCTTCGGCCACGAGGCAGCCGTCTTCTGTGGCCGTCCCTTTTTGGATGGCCCTCTTTACGACTTTCATAAGAGGGTTCTGTAAACTCGAAATCCGCTCGATGCGCGATACGTCCATAGCTTCAGTAGACTAAATTCAAGCCAGTTGAAGAAATTTTTGTCCATTGTCGCCGCGATTTTTCTCGGGATCTGGGTTTACCAGGTCGCGCAAATCACCATTGCCGTGCGTCATCAGGCCCAAGTGGATGAGGCGCGGCCGGCTGACGTGATTGTTGTGCTGGGTGCTGCGGAATACAACGGCAGACCTTCTCCGGTCTTCAAAAGCCGCCTCGACCATGCCTATGATTTATTCGCGAAAAAGTTGGCCCCACGTCTGTTGACCACTGGGGGCTCGGGTGGAGAACTGGTTCACACCGAAGCCGAAGTAGGCCGCCAATATCTGGCTGCGAAGGGAATTCCGGTTGAGATGATCTATATCGAGCCGGACGGTGCTACAACGGCGCAATCGACAGCGGCCAGTGCCGAGATTCTCAAAAGGATGGGTTGGAACACTTGCATCCTCGTCAGCGACGGGTATCACCTGTTTCGTGCCAAGCGAATGATGGCGTCGCACGGCCTCGATTGTGCCGGGTCGCCCAGACAGGCCAAAGAGTTATCGAGCTTCCAGACGGGCTGGCTATATTTGCGCCAGGCGGTTGGATATTCGCTTTTCGATCTGGGCCTACGCTTTTAGCGCGCGGGCAGTGATTTTGCGAAACTTGACCGGGCCGTGGTCTCCCTGGATCATGATTGGGCCCTTAGGGGCTTCGGGCAGATTCATGGCCGAGCGGGTTGGGCCTTCGCACTCGACGTTTTCCTGCACCAATTGGCCGTTGTAGATGACTTTCAAGAACTTTGCATTTTCAGTTTTCTTGCCGTCTTTGAATCGCGGGGCGCGGAAGGAGATCTGGTAGCTTTGCCATTCGCCGGGGGGCTTTGAGGCATTGACGCGGGCGACGCTGCCGCCGACGGGTTTGTTGTCGATCCAGCGGTGGTAGATCGAGCCGCCATCCTGTGTGCCGATCCTGGCTACACCGAAGCTGTCGAAGATCTGTACCTCGTAAAGGCCATTCAGGTAGATGCCGGAATTGGAGCCTTTCGGAATCTGAAACTCGACGTCCAGTTCCACATCTCCAAACAGCGCCACAGAGACGATGTTGTTCACCTTGCCTGCGGGGCCATTGGCGAGGAGGCCACTGTCAACGGTCCATTGTTGGGGTTTGCCGTCCTGA
>JAPKYY010000856.1 GCA_026394095.1 Acidobacteriota bacterium
TGCTGCGATGATCCAACTCACTCCCGATGCCAATCAGGCCGGTATTTTCACTTCGAAATGGGATGCACCGAAGCCTGGCAGCTATGTAGTTGAAGTGTTGGCCAAGAATGGCAAAGAAGAAATGGGCCGGGATGTCTTCACCATGATCCGTCAGGACGGTGTTGCCGAAAGTTTTCATGCCGAACAGAACAAGCAGTTGCTGGAAGGTTTGAGCCGTCAGACCGGGGGCAATTACTACACGCCGGCCACGGCAAAATCGCTGCCTGAAGATATTGCGTATTCCGAAGCTGGCGTCACCACTCGTGAAACCAAAGACCTGTGGAACATGCCTGCCATCTTTATCGCGCTCTTCGGGGCCAAAGCGGCCGAGTGGATGATCCGTCGCCGTTGGGGGGCTGTCTAAATGAAACGCTATCTGTTGATGCTCATCGCTGGCCCGCTTGCGGCTACTACCTTCTATGTGAATGTTGGTGGTCTTGGGGGCCAGGAGGATTACGAGTCGCGCTTTAAGGCCAATATCGAAGAACTGGACAAGTTGACCAAGGGTGTTCCGGTATCGAAGTTGTTCAGCCTGAGTGGAGCGCAGGCGACGAAGGTGCACTTNNCTTGAAAGAGACCTTTGCGCAGATTGCCAAAGAAGCCAAGGCTGATGACACGTTGGTTGTGACCTTGATTGGCCACGGAACATTTGATGGCGTGGAATACAAATTCAACTTGCCAGGCCCTGATGTGACGGCAAAAGAATTGTCGATGTGGATGTTGCCCGTACCTGCCAAGCGGCAGTTGATTGTGAATACGACAAGCGCCAGCGGTGGCAGCCTGGCTGATTTGAGGCAGGATGGCCGGACGGTGATCACCGCAACCAAGAGCGGAACCGAGAAGTTGTCGACTGTGTTTCCGCGTTATTGGCTCGAAGCCCTTCGTGACCCGCAGGCCGATGCAGACAAGAATGATGTGCTCTCGGCGCTGGAAGCTTACCGGTATGCCGAGTCCAAGACGACCAAGTATTACGAGACCAACAAGCGGCTTGCGACGGAACACCCATTGATTGCTGATACTGCGAGTGCTCAGGGCTACCGTACTCCCGATGCAACCAAGGGTGAGGCCATGGTTGCGATGCGCATGCCTGTGCTGGTTTTTGGCAATTTGCAGAATGCAGCGCGGACTCCCTAGAAGCAGGCACTACTCAATCAGCGCGAAACGGTGGAACAGCAAATCGATAACCTGAAGCTGCGCAAGGCTGCGATTCCGGCTGATCAGTATCGTCTTGAGATGCGCAACTTGCTGTTGCAAGTGGCACGCATACAACAGGAGCTCGACAAGTGATGCGCGCGAGCCTCATTGGCGTCCTCACCATCGGAGCCCTGCTTGCGCAGGCGCCGGTAAAGAAGAAGGCCTCGGGGGCGACCTATGATCGAACGAAGGCAAGCCGCTGCTGGGACTTGAAGGCAACGGGAGACGGTGTCCAATCGACGAGTTGCTTTGTTGCCTTGATGGCTGAAAAGTCTCCTGCACTTGCCGCTGAAGGCACCTGGGGTGTGGGTAAATTCGAAGAAGCAGTCAAGATTTTCGAGCTTGCGCTTGAGGTTTACCCTGAAGATCCTTACGTGCGGATCCGCTTTGGCCAGATGTTCTGGAGCCGCTTTAACAGGGGTGAGGCTGTCAAGCTGATCTCTGAGGCTCTTGAACTCGACAAAACCAATGCTGCCGGGATGCTGGCTCTGGCCAAGATACTTTCTAAAGGGTTTGACTCGAAGGCAACGGACCTGGCCAAGAGCGCCGCGGAGGCCGACCCTGGCCTGGTTGAGGCTCGCGAATTACTTGCGCAATTAGCGCTTGAGAATTCGGATGAGAAAAAGGCAGCAGAGGAAGCCAATAAGGCACTTGCGATCAATCCGAAAAGCCTTCATGCGATGGCGATCCTTGGCACCATTGAGCTGCTCAAGAATCAGCCGACAGATCAGTTTGACAAGATTCTGGCGATCAACCCGAAGTATGGCGAGGCCTGGTTTTGGGCCGGCCATCACTTTATCCTCAATCGCCGCTATGAAGAAGGCATTGAGCTGTACAAGAAGGCTGTGGCGCTCAAGCCGGACCTTTGGGATGCTCGCGAACAACTCGGCATTAACCTGATGCGTGTCGGCAAGCCGACTGAAGCCCGGGAGCAACTGGAAATGGCCTATAACGCCAAGCATGATTCCAGTGAAGTTGTGAACTCTCTGCGGTTAATGGACAGCTACAAGAACTTCGTTTCGCACAAGTTTGAGGGTGGTGAAGTGCGACTCGACAAGAAGGAAGCCGCTATCTTGCAGCCTTACTTTGAAGAAGAGGTGCGGCGGGCTCGCAAGACATACGAAGCCAAATACAAGATGCATTTGAATGTGCCTCTTGAGGTGGAAGTGTATCCGAATCACGAAGACTTCGCGGTTCGAACGATGGGTATGCCCGGGCTTGGGGCTACGGGTGTGAGCTTTGGGCCGGTTGTGGCTATGGATTCGCCGTCAGCTCGTAAGGGCGGAGACTACCATTGGGCTTCCACTTTGTGGCATGAATTGAGCCACAGCTACATCCTGGTGATGAGCAAGTTTCTGGTACCACGCTGGTTTACCGAAGGCATCAGTGTTCATGAAGAAACGCAGGCTTCGCCCGAGTGGGGAGACCCTGCTGAGGCTGCGATGCTGACTGCGCTGAAGGAAAAGAAATTCCTGCCAGTCGATGATCTCGACAGTGGCTTCGTTCGGCCGAAAGATCCGATGCAGATTGGATTGAGTTATTTTCAGGCTGGACAGGCGCTGGACTGGATCGTGAAGACCTATGGCCAGGACACGGTGAATGCTATGGTGTTGAGCTTTGCCGAGCGCAAGACGACACCTGAGGTGATTCAGCTTCATTTGAAGCTGACGCCCAAAGAGTTTGATGAGAAGCTTGATGCGTTTATGCGAGAGCGCTTTGGCAAAGTTGCGGATAACCTGAAGGAAATTCGCGCTGCCATGCTTGCGGCTACAAAAGCTTTGGCCAAGAAGGATTGGGATACAGCCATTGCCGAGGGCTTGAAGGCTACTTCCGGATACCCGGCCACTGCGATTCTCTCCAGTGGTTATGAGGTGCTTGCCAAGGCCTATACGGCCAAGGGAGACAAGGTTAAGGCTCGCGAAATTTTGCGTCAATATGCTACGGCGAGTGGGCGCGACCCGGAGAGCCTGAAGCAACTGGCGCAACTTGAGGAAGACAATGGCGACAAAGCAATGGCTGCCGCCGCCCTCAAGCGTCTGATCTATATCTCGCCGATCGGCGATGAAGATCTGCATCGAAAACTCGGCACATACTATCTAGATCTCAAGCAGCCTGACCGCGCGCTTGCGGCCTTTCAGGCCCAACTGGCATCGAAGCCAGTGGACCCGGCCGGGGCGTACTACAATTTGGCCAGAAGTTTTGTCGCTCTGTCGCGACCCAAAGAAGCGCAGGAGGCAATCTTTCAATCCCTTGAACTTGCCCCCGGCTTCAAGCCCGCACAAAAGCTGTTACTCGATCTTGAGAATCATTCCAGCAAGGATTAATTCATGAGCATGACTCCATCAGAAACGTCTATCGACACCACCGAGATCAAGGCGCTAGTCGACCGTTTCTCAACTGTCCAAAAAGCCCTGGTCCAGGAAGTCCGGAAAGTGATCATCGGGCAGGACGAAGTTCTCGAGCAAGTGCAGATTGCACTGTTCGTGGGCGGCCATTGTCTGATCACCGGTTTGCCTGGAACAGCGAAAACGCTGCTTGTGCGAACCCTGGCCGACAGCCTTGGGCTGAAGTTTACGCGCATTCAGTTCACGCCTGATCTGATGCCGTCAGACATTACCGGTACCGACATCATCGAGGAAGATCAAACGACGGGGCGTAGGAACTGGACCTTCGTGCCGGGACCGATTTTTGGCATCGTGGTGCTGGCTGACGAAATCAACCGTACCCCGCCCAAAACTCAATCTGCTTTGCTTGAGGCGATGCAGGAGCGAACGGTGACCGTTCGTGGCAGCCATCATAAACTGCCGAGCCCGTTCTTTGTGCTCGCAACTCAGAACCCGATTGAACTGGAAGGCACCTACCCGTTGCCTGAGGCGCAGCTGGACCGTTTTCTCTTCAATACGATTCTCGATTATCTGGGAGCCGAAGAAGAGTTGAAAGTGATCAGCATGACGACCAAGACGACCACCGGCAAGGCTGAGGCGATCACAACGGCTGAGGAGATGCTTGGTTTTCAGACGCTAGTTCGTATGGTGCCTATTGCCGATAGCGTGGCCCGTTATGCGGTTGCGCTTGTGAGAGCTTCGCGTCACAGCGACCCGTCTGCTCCCGATTTTGTGAAGAAGTATGTGAACTTTGGTGCCAGCGTACGCGGTATTCAGAATCTGGTGCTGGCCTCGAAGGCTCGAGCGCTGATGAAGGGCCGCTATCACGTCACGTTTGAAGATGTGCAGAAGCTCTACATTCCGATTTTGCGGCATCGTATCCTGCTCAACTTCCAGGCTGAGAGCGACAAGTTGACGCCAGATGGCCTGCTTGAGCGGATCATCGCTCAAGTGCCGGTACCCAAGGAGTAGGACTTGCAACAGAACTTCCTCGATCCGCAAGTGCTCGCAGCTATCTCCGGTCTTGACCTGGTGGCCAAGACCGTGGTGCAGGGCTTTGTGAATGGCTTACACCGGTCGCCCAACTTTGGCTTCAGCCAGGAGTTTGCCGAATACCAGATGTATTCGCCGGGCGACGACTTGCGCCATGTGGACTGGAATGTGTATGCCCGCACAGAGCGCATGTATCTGAAGCGCTTTAAGGGTGAAACCAATACCAAGGTGACCGTGCTGCTCGACTTGTCGAAGTCGATGAGCTACGGGAAAAGCCCTAACAAGCTGGACTACTCGCGTTATCTGGTTTCGAGCCTGGTTTACCTTGCCGTGCAGCAGAGGGATTCGGCCGGGTTGATTCTGTTTGACGATGAAGTGCGGCAGTTTATTCCGCCTTCTTCCCGAGTTGGCCATTTGCAGAAAGTTCTGCATGCGGTGGAAAAGGCCGAGGCTGGCCAACACACGGATTTCGCCAAGCCGTTTCAGAAGTTTCTTGAGTACATACGCCAGCGCGGGCTGGTGATCGTGGTTTCGGATTTTTATGCTGATCCCGAGACTGTGATTCAAACCATCGCTCCACTGCGTTGGAAGAAAAACGAAGTTGTGCTCTTTCACATTTTGGATCGTCAGGAGCTGGAGCCGACCATTAGCGGACCTTCCACCATGATTGATCTTGAAAGTGGCGAGGCCGTAGAGGTGACTCCGGAGTATCTCAAGACGGAGTATCG